>NZ_QPFS01000070.1:0-25004 GCF_010906995.1 Rhodopseudomonas sp. WA056
GCCGACGCCGGACCAGGCCGCAGAGCTGCTGCTGCCGCTATGCCTGCCGTCCTTCACCGAAACCGGCAAGCTGTTCGACGGCCCCTCCCGCTCCCTGAAAGACCCTCTGGCCGATTGACTTCGCCCCGGCAGCGCGATTGACTGACGGCAAGCGGGGAAACATCCGCGTGTCAATCAGCTAGCCATACAGAGGGGGAAGTGATGAGAGGAGTGTTCTCGCACGCCATCGCGGCCGCGTTGGTGAGTGCGGCGTTGACCGCGCCGGCTGCTGCGCAGTCCGGTGACAAGACCGCCAAGATCGGCGTGCTCAACGACATGTCGAGCCTCTATGCCGACATCGGCGGTCCGAATTCGGTGGTCGCAGCCAAGATGGCGATCGCCGATTCAGGTCTGGAAGCGAAGGGCTGGAAGATCGATCTGGTCTCCGGCGATCATCAGAACAAGCCGGACATCGGCGTCAATCTGGCGCGGCAGTGGATCGATGTCGACAAGGTCGACCTGATCACCGATACGCCGAACTCCGGCGTCGCGCTGGCGATCAACAATCTGGTCAAGGAAAAGAACGCCATCCTGATGAATTCGGGCGGCGCCAGCGCCGACCTGACCGGCAAGGCGTGCAACGCCAACACCATCTCGATGACTTACGACACCTACATGCTGGCGAACGGCACCGGACAGGCCTTGACCAAAGCCGGCGGCGACAGTTGGTACTTCCTCACCGCCGACTACGCGTTCGGCGCCGCGCTGGAGCGAGATACGACCGCGGTCGTCAAGGCCAACGGCGGCAAGGTTCTCGGCAGCGTCAAGCACCCGCTGAACACACCCGACTTCTCGTCGTTCCTGCTGCAAGCGCAGGCGTCGAAAGCCAAGGTGATCGGCCTCGCCAATGCCGGCGGCGACACCACCAACTCGATCAAGCAGGCGTCCGAATTCGGGATCACCGCGGGCGGACAGAAGCTGGCGGCGCTGCTGCTGTTCATCAACGACGTGCATTCGCTCGGGCTGAAGACCGCGCAGGGCCTGACCTTCACCGAGTCCTATTATTGGGATCTCAACGACAACACGCGCGCTTTCGCCGACCGTTTCCAGAAACTGGCCAAGAACAACGCCAGGCCCTCGATGACCCAGGCGGGCGTCTATGCGGCGGTGCTTCACTATCTCAAGACCCTGGAGGCGATGGGCGGCAATCCGCACGATGGCGCCAAGGTCGTCGCCAAGATGAAGGAGATCCCGGCCGACGACGTGCCGTTCGGCAAGTCGGTGATCCGCGCCGACGGCCGCCGGATGGTCCCAGCGTTCCTGTTCGAGGTGAAGTCCCCGGCCGAGTCCAAGGGCCCGTGGGATTACTACAAGAAGATCGCCGATATCTCGGCCGAGGACGCCGCGCGACCGCTGTCCCAGAGCGAGTGTCCGCTGGTGAAGAAGTAAGTCTCGCGGTCAACGCTGCCGATTCTGAATGGCCGGGCTTGTGCCCGGCCATTTGCTTTCAGGAGCGGCGCATGCCACGACCTGATCAGCCCAACCGCCTCGTCATGTGCAGATATCCCTCGCCTTCGGTCTCGATGAACCCCAACCGGAGGTACAGACTGCGCGCCCGGTCATTGGACGATTGCACCGACAACGTCAGCCGCCGCAAACCGATCGCTTCTGCGGCCCCGACCAGACCGGCGATGACTTCGCGCCCAATGCCGCGCCCCTGTGCTGCCGGAAGCAGCGCAATATCGACGATCCGGAGCGCCCGGTTGCCCCAGGATCGAGCCGCGGCTTCACCGTCCACGTCGCTGCCGTCGCACAGCCCCGCCTCGGCCGGATCGATTGCAACGACGACCCGACCCACAGCAACTTCCCGCTCGGTGATGACGAAATACTCCGCGGCCGGAAAGCTCCGCCGATAACCGATGCGTTGCGCCTCGAACTGTTGCGCGAGCAATGTCGCAAGCAGCGGCTCTGGCAGTCCCATGGACGCGAACATCGCGCGGAGCGTGGCGTCGGACAGGCAACGGCAGAACACATCGTCCGCGGCCCGCGCCGGTCGAATCGCCAACCCCGGCGTCGGCAGTCGGACATGCGCCGCAATGCTGCTCATCACCACTTCCGAAATAATCGACGCACTCGTGCTTTGCGGTGCCGCATTGACGCGGGATGACGTCCACAGCTAAGGCGATAATCAGTTTTATCGACCATGACATTGCAGTGATCGAGGTGGCAGATGTATCTGATGAAACCCGAAGACTTCGAACCATGGGTGGGACGTAGCGTGCGTATCGCGACCGTCCCCGAGCCTGTTGAACTCACGCTCGTCAGGCTGCAGCGCAAGCCGGTGTTCATCGGCGCCGAGCGCGAGCCGTTCAGCCTGTTCTTTGAATCACCGGAGGACATCTACCTGCTCGATGCCGCCTATGAATTCGATTGCGGCCGGGGCGGCCCCTACACCATCCTGATTTCCCAGTTGCAACCGAAGAACGGCCGACGCCGATACCAGGCTGTCTTCAACTGAGACAAATCGACGACAACCACCTTCAGGGGCCGACGGCACTGCCGCCGCGGGTCCCTGAAGACGGACCGATCAATCCTGCACCGGATAGAGACCCGACAGGCAGATATTGGTTCGGAGCGCCAAATAAGGCGGCAAGGTCTCGACCGGAACATTGCTGCCGGTGTTGCCGATCTGGACCGTACCTCCGGTAATTCCACCTCCGCCACCGCTCACACCACCGAGATTGACCGGTGTGCCCGATGTACCAGCCGGCGCGTAGATCTTCGGCTGCGAGGCTCCCGTCGGACCGGTATTCGCCAGTTGGGAGCCGGCGGCCGGCGTGGCCGACAGCGAACTGACAGGTGCGCCCGTCAACGCCTGAACCACCGCTGCTCCGCCGCTGCCACTACCTGTGGGAGTAAATACCGCGGCATGTGAATGCGCCGGCAGGTTGGCCTGCGTGAGCGTCACGCGCTCCACACCGGCATGCGCGCCCCAGGCGTAGCTGCTGAGACCCGGTCCTTGCCCGGAGCCGATGATCACTCGGGACTGAAGATTGGGAAGCTGAAAGGTGGTTCGCCCGTCACCGCCGAAGGTTCCACCGATCAGTGCGAACAGGGCCTGGTTCTGCGTGACGTTGAACGTCTGTCCGGCTGCGACCGCCCAATCGACCGGAGCAAAATTGAAGGCGACCTGCATGATCTGGCCAATGAATGCTTCTGCCATCTGATCCATCCTCGCTCAGTCAATGATCGGGTGTAAAAACGCGGGCACCCGCATCCCGCCATTCCGAATCCGATCCATCCTGTTAGTCACATCTCTGCCGAGCAGCAGAAGCGTTGCGGCGCACAACCGAGCTGTTTCACAACTATCAAAGTACCTACAAACATCAGCGCGCGGCACCGACACACCGCTACGTGCTATTCACGAAACCATGCTGTAGCGGCACAAACTGACGACCTGTTACCTTCTTGCATCTGACGATCGAATTTCGCACGATCAATTGTTGGTTGTACTTGATACCACACACCTCCTAATGCGAACAATCGACTCGTTACAACTCTGAGCCTCGTCCGTACAGCAACTGCAATTATTTGAATGGCACGGCGGCGTGCCAAGCAGCGGCGAACGACATGCAACTGGATGAACGCATATCGTCGGCCGGTCCACGAGCCGAACAGAGAGCGTCGACTGAATTTGCTTTTGAAACTGTGGAGCTGAGATCAGAGCCACAGCTCCGACGGCAGATCCGACAGAAGCTCAGGTGTCAGCTCGGATGGCGGCTCCACGCCGCAGGGGTGTCCGCGACGGCGGTCAGACTGATTGTACCGCTGGCGCGCCGGGCCCGTATCCTTGCTTTGGCGACATCGGCCTGCGCGTTGGCCGCACTGGCACCCTCGCTGAGCTGGGCGGCGTCTGCGGGCTGCAACGCCGTGAACGGCGGCGCACTCAACTACACGGTCTCGTTTTCGACGCCCGATACGCCGGATGATGGGCAGGGCTACAAGAGCACACAGGTCACAGGGTTCGCTACGGGCGACATCATCAACTATTCGGTCACCATCAACCCGACGGCCGGATCGATCGAGGCAGGCTTTCTAGCCGACTTCAGCTTCGGAATACCAACGGGCTTCAACAACAACACAGGCGGCGGCTTTTCGTCGAGCGTCACGGGGCAATACCAATTGACGTCGATCGACGTCAGTGACATCGACTCGACCTCAGGGCTCTATGCAGAGGCATTTTACGGGAATTTCCAAGGATTCACCGGTAGCGTTTCGCTTGCAGCGACCTGCACCGCGGCAGGCACCCCGGCCGTCACCGCGGTCGCGCCGTCCTCAGGCCCCACGGCGGGTGGCACCTCGGTGACCATCACCGGCACGAATTTCACCGGCGCCACGTCGGTGAGCTTCGGCGCGACGTCGGTGCCGAGTTCCAGTTTCACCAGCAGTTCCGGGACACAGATCGTCGTGCCCTCGCCGGCCGGCAGCGCCGGGACGGTCCACGTTACGGTGACCAACGCCACCGGCACATCCCCGACCAATTCAAACGATCAGTTCACCTACGTCGCGGCGCCGACCATCGGCACGATCTCGCCTAGTTCCGGCCCGGTCGCAGGCGGCACCTCGGTGACCATCACCGGCACCAACCTGTCCGCGGTCACCGGCGTGACCGTCGGCGGAGCAGCGGCAACACTCGGCACCAATACGTCGACATCGATTCAGATCACAACGCCGGCCGGCACAGCCGGCGCGCGCGACGTCGTGCTGACGACAGCGGGAGGCTCGGTCACCTCGACCGGCGGCTTCACCTATCTGGCAGCCCCGACGATCGACACGATTACGCCGAACTCGGGCCCGGTCGCGGGCGGCACCAGCGTCACCATTACGGGCACCGATCTGTCGGGCGTCACAGGCGTGACCGTCGGCGGCGTCGCAGCGACGCTCGGCACCAACACCTCGACTTCGATCGCAATCACAACCCCGGCCGGCACGGCAGGCGCGCAGAACGTGGTGGTGACGACGGCCGGCGGTTCGGCGACGTCGACCGGCGGATTCACCTATATCGCCGCGCCGACCATCGGCACGATCTCCCCCAGTTCCGGCCCGGTGGCGGGCGGCACCTCGGTGACCATCACCGGTACCAACCTGTCCGGGGTGACCGGCGTGACCGTGGGCGGAGCCGCGGCGACACTCGGCACCAATACGTCGACCTCGATTCAGATCACAACGCCGGCTGGTACGGCCGGCGCACGCGACGTCGTTCTGACCACGGCCGGCGGCTCAGTGACCTCGACCGGCGGCTTCACCTACGTCGCGGCGCCGACCATCGGCACGATATCGCCCAGTTCCGGCCCGGTGGCAGGCGGCACCTCGGTGACCATCACCGGCACCAACCTGTCAGGGGTGACCGGCGTGACCGTGGGCGGGTCCGCGGCGACGCTCGGCACCAACACGTCGACGTCGATCCAGATCACCACCCCGGCCGGAACCGCCGGCGCGCGCGACGTCGTTCTGACCACGGCCGGCGGCTCAGTGACCTCGACCGGCGGCTTCACCTACATCGCCGGTCCGGCCATCAGCACGATTTCCCCGAGTGCCGGCCCCACAGCGGGTGGTACCAGCGTCACCATCACCGGCACCAACCTGTCCGGCGTTACGTCGGTGACGGTCGGCGGCGCATCGGCGACCCTCGGCACCAATACATCCACCTCGATTCAGATCACGACGCCGGCCGGCACTGCAGGCGCGCGCGATGTCGTACTGACCACGGCCGGCGGCTCGGTCACATCGACCGGCGGCTTCACCTATGCGGCGGCCCCAACGATCGGCACCATTACGCCGAGTTCCGGCTCCACGGGCGGCGGCACCTCCGTCACTATCACCGGCACCAACCTGTCCGGCGTCACGTCGGTCACCATTGGCGGCGCGACCGCAACGCTCGGCACCAACACGTCGACGTCGATCGAGATCACCACCCCGGCCGGAACCGCCGGCGCGCGTGATGTCGTGCTGACCACGGCAGGAGGCTCCGTCACCTCGACCGGCGGTTTCACCTATATCCTGTCGCCGTCGATCAGCACGGTTTCGCCGAATGCGGGTCCGACCGCCGGTGGAACATCGGTAACGATCACCGGCACCAATCTGTCAGGCGTCACCTCGGTCACCATTGGCGGCGCGGCCGCAACGCTCGGCACCAACACGTCGACGTCGATCGTCGTGACGACGCCGGCCGGCACAGCCGGCGCACGCGACGTCGTGGTGACGACCGCCGGCGGATCGGTCACCTCGACCGGCGGCTTCACCTATGCTGGTCCGCCGGCGATCAGCACGATCTCGCCCAGCTCGGGGCCCACCGGCGGCGGCTCCTCCGTCACCATCACCGGCAGCGATCTTGCCGGCGTGATTTCCGTTACCATCGGCGGCGCTGCCGCGTCGCTCGGCACCAACACAGCGACATCGATCGTGATCACGACGCCAGCAGGCACCGCCGGTGCACGCGACGTCGTCCTGACCACAGCCGGAGGAACGACGACGTCCACCGCAGGATTCACCTATGTGGCAGGCCCGACGATCGGCACGATTGCGCCGAACTCGGGCCCGGCAGGCGGCGGCACGTCGGTGACGATCACCGGCACCGACCTTTCGGGCGTTACTGCCGTGACGGTCGGCGGGGCGGCGGCAACGCTCGGCACCAATACGGCGACCTCGATCATGATCACGACGCCGGCGGGCTCCGCGGGCGCACGCGACGTCGTGGTGACCACAGCCGGCGGCTCAGCCACTTCGACCGGAGGCTTCACCTATATCGCGACAGCGACCGTGACGTCGATCGCGCCCGCAGCAGGCCCTATCAGTGGCGGCACCTCGGTGACCATCACTGGAACGAACTTGAGCGGCGCAACGGCCGTGACCATCGGTGGCGCCGCCGCTACCAACGTCATCGTCGTCAATGCCACCACAATCACGGCGACCACCCCGGCCCACGCCGCGGGAACCGTCGATGTCGTCGTCACGACACCGGGCGGCACCGCCACAGGAGCAGGACTCTACAGCTACGCGGCCGGCCCTACGGTCACCTCGGTCAGTCCGGCCAGCGGTCCGAGCGTGGGCGGCACCTCAGTCACGATCACCGGCAGCAACCTGACCGGCGCGACCGCGGTCAGTTTCGGCGGTGCCGCGGCGACCGCCGTCAGCGTGACAAGCGCAACCTCGATGACCGCAACCACCCCCGCCCATGCGGTCGGCGTCGTCGACGTCACCGTCACCACTCCCGGCGGCAGCAGCACCGGCGCAGGACTGTTCAGCTACATCGTGGCAGCCACGACCACCACCCTCTCCTCGTCGCGCAACCCCAGCGAGGCGGGTCAGGCGGTGAGCTTCACCGCGACGGTGACGGCAAGCGGCGCGGTCCCCACCGGCACCGTCACCTTCACCGATGGCGGAGTCACGATCGGCTCGGTCGCCCTGTCGGGCGGCACCGCGACGCTCACCACCAGCAGCCTGACGGTCGGGTCGCATACCATCGTCGCGGCCTTCGCGGCCAACGCCAGTTTCGCCGCCAGCGCCTCGCCGCCATTGCTGCAGGCCGTGAACACGCCTCAGGACAGCCTGAAGCTGCGCGCCATGCAGATCCTGGCCAGCAAGACCGTCGCGCAAACCTCCGGTGCGGCCATCTCCGGCGCTATCGACACCGCGATCTCCGAAGGCTTCAACGACGGAGGCGAACTGATCACCCCGTCCGGAACGGGCCTGCGCCTGAACTTCACCGACGATCTGTCGCAAGGCAGAGCCGGCACCACGGCCAGCGCGATCGAGAGCCGCTGGCCGGGATCTGGCCTGCGCAGCGACGGGCCCGCCACCCCGGCGATCGGGCTCGGCATCGGCATCCCCGGACCGGCCGGGCGCGGTCGCTCACGGTTCGACGACACCTTCGCAGCGATCGATCGCAGCTCCGCCGCCAAGGCCCCCGCCAAACGACTGACCGAACCGAAGGATTGGCTGATGTGGGCCGAGGTGAAGGGGGCCGGCATCGGCCAATGGAATGCGACCGGGGCCACCTCGGTGCTATCCGGCAACCAGGTCAACGCGTTGATCGGACTGACCCGGAAGCCGTCGCCGGACTTCCTGATCGGCCTGCTCGGCGGCTACGAGACCTTCGACTACAGGTCGGACGCGCTCAACGGCCGGCTCAGGGGCGACGGTTGGACGATCGGCTCCTATGCCGCGTGGCGATCGGCCGCCGGGCTGCGCGTCGACCTCGCGGGGGCGTATTCGGGGATCGACTACAACGGCTCGGCGGGCAGCGCCGCGGGCAAGTTCCAGGGGCAGCGCTGGCTGCTGTCCGGAGGACTGACCGGAACCACCGAAGCGTTCGGCTTTGCGATCGAGCCGTCGGCGAAGGTCTATGCGTTGTGGGAACGCCAGAACGCCTACGTCGACTCCCTTGGGACGCCGCAAGCGCAACGCGAGTTCTTCACCGGGCGGGCCTCGGCCGGCCTCAAGGTGAGCTACCCCTGGCTGTACAGCGCGACGCTGACGCTGTCGCCTTATGCGGGCGTCAACGCCGACTATTACTTCCTCGGCGACAATGCCGAGACGATCACGCTCGCAGGCGCGACGCCGCTGGCGTCGGTGCCGCTGCTCGACGGATGGTCCGCGCGAGTGACTGGCGGCCTCGCCGCTCGGTTCGGCAACGGCGCCGCCGTTGCTCTCGGGGGCGAAATGGGCGGACTGGGCGGCACCGTTCAGATCTGGACGCTGCGCGGCAGGGCCTCGGTGCCGTTCTGAACAAGGCGGCTCCGCAGACGCAAGCCCGATGCGGAAGAGAACCTGCAAGACGCGGCCGGTGTCCTGCATCTTCGTCTGGCGAGCCTCGCTTTGTCGAGGCGGGTTATCGATCGAGGCGGGTTCTCGATCGAGGCAAGGCTCTTTATCGGGGCAAAGCTCGCTTGGTGCGGCCGCCTGCAACCACCACGATCGCCACCGACACCATCAGCAAGGCGCCGGCGACCAGAAACGGCGCACCGGGCAGATGCAGCGGCGCGCCACCGTCGATGAAATAGGCAAATATCATCGTGAAGAAGAATGGGCCAATCAGCTCGGCAACGCTCTTCACGCTGGTGGTGGCGCCTTGCAATTGCCCCTGCTGCTCCGGCGACACCAGCCGGGTCATCATCCCGGAGGTCGCTGGCCCGGCAATGCCCCACAGCGTCATCACCGGAATGCCGATCCAGAACAGCGTGCCGCTCGGCGCCAGCGCATAGATCAGAAAGCCGAGCGCGCCGCCGCCATAGCCGAAAATCTGAGCCCGACGTTCGCCGAGCCGCTTCACCGCGGGACCGACCAGAAAGCCCTGCACGATCGTGGTGCAGACGCCGACGAACGCCAGCGCCAGACCGACCGTGGTCTGATCCCAACCGTAGCGATAGCCGGTGTACAGCACGAAGATCGCCGGCAGCGCGACATGGGCGACCTCGGCACAGAACTCGACCACCGCCAGCGCAGCGAGCGTGGCGTTGGAGGTGAGCAGCCGCACCGCTCCGATCGGGTTGGCGGATTTCCAGCGGAACGGCGACCGCCGTTCGGGCGGCAGCGACTCCGGCAGCACGAACAGGCCGTACAGCGTATTGGCGAAGCTCAGCGCCGCCGCCACCCAGAACGGCAGCCGCGGGTCGACGCCGCCGAGCAGGCCGCCGATCGCCGGACCGAAGGTGAAGCCGAGCCCGAACGCAGCGCCGACCATGCCGAACACCGCGGCGCGCTTCTCTGCGGGCGTGACGTCGGCAATGTAGGCGAACGACGTCGAGATGCTCGCCGAAGTGATCCCCGACAGCACCCGGCCGACGAACAGCCACCACAGCGACGGCGCCAGCGCCATCAGGACGTAGTCGAGACCGAGGCCGAGATTGGACAGCAAAATCACCGGCCGCCGTCCGAACCGGTCCGACAGCCCGCCGAGGATCGGCGACGCGAACAACTGCATCAGCGCCCAGGCGGTGCCGAACAGCCCGTAGATCCGCGCCGCATTCGCGGTGTTGTCGTCGGAGAAGCTCTCGATCAGCTTGGGCAGGATCGGCAGGATCATGCCCAGGCTCAACATGTCGAGCGCGATGGTGATGAAGATGAAGCCGACAGCGGCGCGGCGCGGCCCGGTCGTTCCGGCGACCGGCGTTTGCTGCGCTGTGGCTTCCTCGGTCATGACTTGCGTTTACGCTTGTGAGCGAACGGGTTGGCCTTCTCACGCAGCGTGATCCGCACCGGCGTGCCGGGCAGCTCGAACGCGCCGCGCAGGCTGTTGACCAGATAGCGCAGATACGACTCCGGCACCGCATCGGCGCGGGAACAGAACACCACGAAGCTCGGCGGCCGTGCCTTGGTCTGGGTGACGTAGTTCAGCTTCAGGCGGCGGCCCGAGACGGCCGGCGGCGGATTCTGCGCCGTCGCCTGCTCGAACCAGCGGTTCAGCGCCGCCGTCGGCACCCGCCTGTTCCAGACGGCGTAGGCGTCCTGGACCGCCTGCATCAGACGATCAACGCCCTCTCCCAGCATGCCGGAAGTGGCGACGATCGGCACGCCCTTGATCTGCGGCAGCCAGTGATCGGCATCGGCGCGGAGCTGCGCGATCTGCCCGCCCTGACGCTCCATCAGATCCCATTTGTTGACCGCGATCACCAGCGCCCGGCCCTCGCGCTCGACCAGATCGGCGATCCGCAGATCCTGCTCCTCGAAGCGGTTCTGCGCATCCATCATCAGCACGACGACTTCGGCGAAACGCACCGCACGCAGCGCGTCGGCGACCGACAGCTTCTCCAGCTTCTCTTCGATCCGGGATCGGCGCCTCAAACCGGCGGTATCGAACACCCGGAATTCACGCCCCTTCCACTGGACCTCGACGGCGATCGAGTCGCGCGTGGTGCCGGCTTCAGGGCTGGTCAGCAGCCGCTCCTCGCCGAGCAGGCGGTTGATGAAGGTCGACTTGCCGGCGTTGGGACGGCCGACGATCGCCACCCGGATCGGGCGCGTCGCGATCGCCTCCTCGCTGTGGTCCGCGTCGTCGTCGTCCTCTTCGTCGACCGGCTCGGGCATCAAGGGACGCAGCGCGTCGTAAAGTTCGCCCAGGCCTTCGCCGTGCTCGGCGGAAATCTGCACCGGATCGCCAAGTCCCAGCGCGTAGGACTCCATCGCGCCGATCTCGCCGTGCTTGCCCTCGCTTTTGTTGGCGACCAGCACCACCGGCTTGTTGGCGCGGCGGGCGAAGTCGGCGAAGGCGCGGTCGTTGGGCGTCAGGCCGGCGCGGGCGTCGATCACGAACAGCAGCGCGTCGGCGTGCTCGATCGCGGTCTCGGTCTGCTCCTGCATCCGCGCGGTCAGCGAGCCCTTCGGCCCCTCGTCGAGGCCGGCGGTATCGATCAGCGTGAACGACAGATCGCCGAGCCGGCCTTCGCCTTCGCGGCGATCACGGGTGACGCCGGGAGCATCGTCGACCAGCGCCAGCTTTTGGCCGACGAGGCGATTGAACAGCGTCGATTTGCCGACGTTGGGCCGGCCGATGATAGCGAGGATGAAAGACATGCTGATCCGTCGCCGAGAAGCGGCGGCCTGTCAATGTCGCTCGGGTCAGACCTTCGAAACCGCCCCCTGCGATCAACGCTGGAAGCTGCCGCTGGGCAGGGGCGCCGGGAATGCCGGAGCCGTTCCGGATTGCTGCGCCGGTGCCGAGGACGCGGCCGGCTGATCGTCCGGTGGCGGCGTCGTGATGCGGCGGCGCGATTGCTTGGCGGGCGGAGGTGCCGGCGGCACCGCAGCGGCTCCGCCCTCCTCCTCTGCGGCCGGTTCGGCGGCGGCGGGGCGCCGGGGCGCTGCATTTTGCCGTGTCCGCGTCCGCGCGGCCGGCGGCGGCCTGTCCTCGACCGGCGCTGCCACAGCCGCAGCCTGCTCGCGCTGCTGCTGTTCGACCTGATCCTTGTACAGGCTCCTCGGCACGCCCTGCTCCAGCCCGGGGACACCCTCCGGGAACACCGGCCTGCGCTCGCCCTGCAGCTTCTTCTTCTGGTCGAGGAAGTCGAACATATCGGTCGGATCGAATCCGCTCATGCTGCCGCAGCCGGAGAGTCCTCCGGACAGCGCGACCAGAACGACGACGGGGATCAGGCGGTGCGACAGGCGCATGGATCAACTCTCACAATCTCAGGTGTCGCGGTCGCTCGGATCATCTCAGCTCTTGCTGGCGGTCGGCGGCAACAGGGCCTGCAGCACGTCGGCGCGGCTGCGCAGGCTGCCCGGGGTTTCCGCATCGGTGGTGATCTTGTCGATCCACTGCCGGGTCGCGGCAACGTTATTGGCGCGCCAGGCCGACAGCGCCAGCAATTCCCGCGCAGTGTGCCGGAATGCACTGTCGGCAGTGGCGATCGGCTCGAGCCGCTGCACCAGATCGTTGTAGTTCGCGGTATCCATCACCAGCCCGGCGGCGCGAATCCCGGCAAGGTCACGATATGGCGCCGGAAGGCGCCGATCGGCCGCAATCTCGTCATAGCGCTTCACCGCAAGCGCCGGGTCGCGCACCGCGATTTCGGCAGCGGCGCGCAGCCGCGCCAGCATCCGATAGCCCGACGGCGCCGATGCGGCGATCTTGTCGAACGCGGCCTCCGCCTCAGCGTGCTTGTTCTGCTCGGCAAGCTCGGCGGCGGCAGCGAATGCCGTGCTGGCCTCGGCTGCCTGCTTGGCCTCGTAATACTCATAGCCGCGCCAGGCGCCGACGCCGACCACGATCAGGATCGCGGCGCCGACGATATAGATGGAATACTTTTCCCACAGCTTCCTGAGCCGCTCGCGACGCAGCTCTTCGTCGACTTCGTTAAATATTTCAGACACTTGGAAAATTTCCTGTCCCAACGGCGCAGCCATCTCGACCGATGCGCCGCTCGCCCGTCCCTCGCAGTCGCGCGGGCGATACCCTAGCGTTATGGCGCTGGCAAGGCAAAGCGAGCCCTCTCAAGGGGATACCCCTGAGAGACCTGCCCGCCCAACCGATTTCGTTACGCCTTCGATTTCATTCCGTAGACGTGCTCCGGTCCGGGGAAGGCCCGCGACCGCACCTCCTCGGCATAGCCCTTGATCGCCGCCTCGATGCCGGGGCCAAGCTCGCCATAGCGCTTGACGAATTTCGGCGGCTTCGGCGACAGGCCGAGCATGTCTTCGAGCACCAGCACCTGACCATCGCAGGCGGGGCTGGCGCCGATGCCGATGGTCGGGATCGAAATCGTCTCGGTGATCTTGCGGCCGAGCGGTTCGGCGACCGCCTCGACCACGACCGAGAATGCGCCGGCGTCGGCGACCGCCTTGGCGTCGGCCTCGATCGGCGCCCAGCTCCCCTCCTCGCGCCCCTGCGCGCGGAACGAGCCGAGGGTGTTGATCGACTGCGGCGTCAGGCCGATGTGGCCCATCACCGGGATGCCGCGCTCGGTGAGGAACGCGATGGTCTCGGCCATCCGCACCCCGCCTTCGAGTTTCACGGCGCCGCAATGCGTCTCTTTCAGGATGCGCGCGGCGGAGTGGAAGGCCTGCTCCTTCGACGCTTCATACGAGCCGAACGGCATGTCGACCACGACCAGCGCATGCTGGGAGCCGCGCATCACCGCATGGCCCTGCAGGATCATCATCTCGAGGGTGACCGGCACGGTGGTCTCGAACCCGTGCATGACATTGCCGAGCGAGTCGCCGACCAGAATGGCGTCGCAATAGCGATCGACCAGCGACGCGGTATGGGCGTGATACGAGGTCAGCATCACGATCGGATCGCCGCCCTTGCGGGCACGAATGTCCGGGGCGGTCTTCCGCCGGATTTGCGATTGGACAGACATTGAGGGTCAGGCTCCGAAGACCGGGACGCCGATCACGTAAGGGTGGAACAGGAATGCGAGCGCGGCGTAGACGACGGCGCCGACGCCGATCGCGATCGCGTCGTTCTTCGGACCGCCGACCGGAATCGGCGGACCACCGGGATCGCTGCGGTGCTTGAGCGAGATGCGATCATACACGGCCCAGCCGAGCAACGAGCCGAACAGGATGATCGAGCCGAGGTCGCCGTTGCTGATCAGATGCGCGACCGCCCAGAGCTTGACCGCAGTGATCATCGGATGCTTGACGACGCGATAGATCCGGCCGCGGGCATAGGCCGCCACCAGCAGGATCGCCACCGGCAGCATCAGCAGCGCGGTGAGGTGCCGGGTCCAATGCGGCGGATGCCAGACGTCGATCATGCCGTCCGACCGATACGCGCCGAAGCCGTAAGCGATCAGGCCGATGCCGGCGATCGCGAGGATCGCGTAGGCGATCTTGTAGACCGCCTCGCCGCCGATTCCGATCAAACGGCCGCGCAGGTCACGCCGGGTAGTGACGACATGGGTGCCGATGAACAGCACCAAGCCGACGATCATCAACGCAAGTCCCATCACGCCACCCCCTCGCCTGCACGCACGCGGCGGTTTCCGCAGCCTTCGGATCCCACTATGGTCCGCGCCGTCGCGTCGGACGGATGCCGTCGGCACGCGCGCTGACCTGTTCGGGTATCATTGTTTTTGGGACGGATGCAAATGACGCGAACGAAACCCGGACGAAGCTGGATCTACGCGCTGGCTTGGCTGGCGCTGGCAGGATCGGCGGCGCCCGGCCGGGCTGAACCGCAGGGGCCGACGTGGCCGCCGAAGACGGTGCGGATCGTGGTGCCGTTCGCCGCTGGGTCGACGCCGGATCTGGTCGGCCGCGTGCTCGCCGACCAGCTTCATGCGCGCCATCCCGGCTCCGCCTTCGTGGTCGAGAACAAGCCGGGCGCCTCCGGCAACATCGGCACAGATGCCGTCGCAAAGGCTCCTGCCGACGGCGCCACGCTCGGGATCTCGATCGCCGGGCCGCTCGCGATCAACACGCTGCTGTTTCCGAAGCTGCCCTACGATCCGGAGCGCGACCTTGCGCCGGTGACGATGCTGACCCGAATGCCGAGCGTGCTTGCGGTGCCGGCGACGGCGGGCATCGGCAGCGTCGCCGAGTTTCTCGCCAAGGTGAAGAGCGACAAAGGCGGCTTCGCCTACGCCTCGATCGGCGCCGGCTCGCTGTCGCAGCTCTGCATGGAAGCGATCGCCCAGAAGGCAGGCGTGAAGATGGTGCACATCCCCTACGCCGGCTCGCCGAACGCAGTGACTGCACTGATCCGCGGCGACGTGCAGGCGGCGTGCCTGCCGGCGATATCGGTGGCGCCGCAGCAGGCGTCAGGTGCGGCGAAAATCCTGGCGGTGACGACGCCGGAACGGTCACCGTTCCTGCCCGAAATTCCCACCCTGAAGGAAAGCGGCATCGACCTGCAATCCGACGCCTGGAATGCGCTGATCGCGCCGGGCGGCACTGCGCCCGCACTGATCGCCGTGATCAACCGGGAGGTGGCCGACGCACTCGCCGACCCTGCGGTGATCACGAAGCTGAACACCCAGATGATGCAGCCTGCCTCCTCGACGCCCGAGGCACTGCGACAGAACATCACCGACGAGAAACGAACGTGGGCGGAGGTGATCCGCGCCGCCGGCATCGAGGTTCGGTGAAGCAGCGCGGTCCTGCGTGACCGCGCGAAGCCGACAGCCGGGCGGTTAGTGCGAGGCGATCCAGGCGCGGGCTTCGCGCTGGGCGACGGCGATCTCGTCCGACGACATCAGTTCGGCGAGTTCACGGCGATAGGCGATCGCGTCGGTCCGCCCCTTGAGCGCAGCCAGATTGAACCATTTGTGCGCCGCCACCAGGTCGACCGGCGCGCCGCGGCCCGAGGCGAACAGCAGGCCGAGATCGAACAGCACGTCCGGATTCTCGCCGGCTTCGATCGGCATCGCGGTTTCGATATTCAGATGTCCCTGCAGCATCTTTGCTCTCCATCGTTCGCCGCCGAGTTCGAGGGCGGCTCCTGTCCTCTGTTCGTCGTCCCCACCGCCGTGACCCGGCGCGTTATGGAGCGATGATGACCGATCAAATTTGAAGAGCAGTTTAAGCGTCGCGCTGAACGAATTCTGAACGCGCTTCGACGCCCGATTCCAGCCGATTCAAAAAACGACTGTGCCGCAGCGGTTTTCAGAATTCGGTGAGGGACGGTTTACCGTCCGGCTTGGCGAACCGATAACCATCGCCCCAACCGCCTGGGGAAACCGGCGCGCCCGGCCGCTGTCGCGGAGCGGCAACCGCGACGCCGATCGGAACTCCGACGACATCGAGACCGGATGTGAGGAACTAAGGGAAAGCCGGACCCGGCCGGCACAGGGGCGATAGCCCCACAAACAACGAGGGCGTCGGCGAACACGTCAGGATCAGATCTCACACGCGGCTCGCCGCCCATGAAACTGCGGACCTTTGCATCCGCACCGTTCGAAGAAAAACCGTTTCTTCTACCGGGTCCATCGCCGGCTGGGTGATCCCCGCCGCTGCCGGATCCGGCCGTCTGACCTGATGTCTCGCCGACACCCTCTCGTCGACTAGGTCCAGGCTCGTGTCGCTCGGCGAACAGCCCGTCCTGTGACGCAGCCGGCAGTCTCCCGCCGGCACTCGCTCGGAAGCGAGCTTACTTCTTCTTGGCGGCCTTCTTGGCGACCTTCTTGGTGGTCTTCTTCGCGGTCTTCTTCACCGCGCTCTTCGCGGCCTTCGCCTTCTTCGGCGCCGCTTTCTTCGTCGCCGCCTTCTTCACTGCTTTCTTGGCCATGGTGCCCTCCGATCAAATCAGATCGCTCGATTGCTGCTGCGTGCACTCGGGAATCGAGATGCACTAATTCCCGAATACACCAACGCTTTGAAAAAAACAGTGTCCCGCTTAAGGAAGAGTTGATGGGAGTTGTCCCTCGCGCACAGGCGGTCTCGGCGAAGGAGGCGCCCTCGGATCGATCGGACGAGCCGAGTAATGCGCGGAAAATCTGCATCGGCATTTGTCAAGATCGCAGAAAACGACTGTGCCGCAGCATTTTTTGCAAATCACCGATCGAGCTAACTAACTACTTTGCCGAAGCGCGCGGAGCGCCGAGTCGAACGAGCGCGGTCGTCGGAGGACTCTGAGTCGCGATCTTTGGCAACGAAAAAATTTTCGCGCGCAATGGCGTGCCGGAGCGTTCGGACGCTCCGGCACAGGGGTTTCTGCGCGAGGGGGTGCGGCTGATTCGCGATCGCCGACGTGGCTGCGCATGCACGAAGCGTGGTCGCTTCCGCCGGCGCGAGACGACGAAAGCCGTGGCTCAGAGGCCGAGCTTGCGCTTCAGCAGATCGTTGACGGCCTGCGGATTGGCCTTGCCGCCGGATGATTTCATCACCTGGCCGACGAACCAGCCGAGCATCGCCGGCTTGGCGGCGACCTGTGCCACCTTGTCGGGATTAGCCGCCACGATGTCGTCAACGACCTTCTCGATCGCCGACAAATCGGTGACCTGCTTCATGCCGCGCTGTTCCACCAGCGTGCGCGGATCGCCGCCTTCGGTCCAGACGATCTCGAACAGCTCCTTGGCGATCTTGCCCGAAATGGTGCCCTCGCCGATCAGCTCGACGATCGCGGCGAGTTGCGCTGCCGACACCGGCGAGGACTCAATCGACTGACCGTCCTTGTTAAGGCGGCCGAACAGCTCGTTGATCACCCAGTTGGCGGCGAGCTTGCCGTCGCGAGCCTGATCCCCGAGCTGCGCCAGCACCGCCTCGTAGAACTCGGCGCTCTCGCGCTCGCTGACCAGCACGCCGGCGTCCTCGGCCGACAGCCCGAAATCGCGGATAAACCGGGCCTTCTTGGCGTCGGGCAATTCCGGCAGGCCGGACTTCAACTCGTCGACATAGGCTTGCGAGAACTCCAGCGGCAGCAGATCCGGATCGGGGAAGTAGCGATAGTCGTGCGCCTCTTCCTTCGACCGCATCGACCGGGTCTCGCCCTTGTTGGCGTCGAACAGCCGGGTTTCCTGATCGATCGTTCCGCCGTCTTCCAGAATGCCGATCTGGCGGCGCGCTTCGTATTCGATCGCCTGACCGATGAACCGGATCGAGTTGACGTTCTTGATCTCGCAGCGGGTGCCGTAAGGCTCGCCGGGCCGGCGCACCGAGACGTTGACGTCGGCGCGCAGGCTGCCCTTCTCCATGTCGCCGTCGCAGGTTCCGAGATAGCGGAGGATGGTGCGCAGCTTCGACACGTAGGCCTTGGCCTGCTCGGACGAACGGATGTCCGGCTTGGAGACGATCTCCATCAGCGCGACGCCCGACCGGTTGAGATCGACGAACGTCGATGTCGGATGCTGGTCGTGCAGCAACTTGCCGGCGTCCTGTTCCAGATGCAGCCGCTCGATGCCGACCGTGATGCTGTCGCCGTCCGGCAGGTCGACCACGACCTCGCCCTCGCCGACGATCGGCGATTTGTACTGGCTGATCTGGTAGCCCTGCGGCAGGTCCGGATAGAAATAGTTCTTGCGGTCGAACACCGAGCGCAGGTTGATCTTCGCGTTCAGGCCGAGGCCGGAGCGGATCGCCTGACGGACGCATTCCTCGTTGATCACCGGCAGCATGCCCGGCATCGCGGCGTCGACCAGCGAGACGTGGCTGTTCTGCTCGCCGCCGAACGCGGTAGCCGCGCCGGAAAACAGCTTGGCGTGGGATGAGACCTGGGCGTGGATCTCCAGCCCGATCACGACTTCCCAATCGCCGGTGGCGCCCTTGATGAGCTTCGAAAGTTTGACAGGTGCGTTCATAAGCCGGTTTCTACTCCGCTCCGGGCGCGGAGAAAACCCCTGCAACCGGCGCAAGGCACGCGACGTCGCGACCGACCGATCGTAGCGGCGGGCTAAAGGCTGGCGGCGAAGGCGCGGAAGACCGGGCTCTGCCGCAGCACGTCGCGGCCGGCCGAGATCAGCTCGTCGACCTGCTGCGGCGACAGCACGAACCGGGTGGCGATCCGCTCCAGCGTAGCGGCACGCCCCGGCTCGAGCTGATCGAACGCCAGCCGGCCGACGAAGAACCGCAGATCGCGACAATCCCATCCGGGGCCGGCGCCGTAGCGGGCGCGATCCGCCGCCGACAGGCCGCAGCGCCATCGCACCAGCTTGTCGCGCCAGTCCGACATGGTCCGATCGAACGCCGTGTAGCTGGCGCCGACACTGGCATCCATCGTGGTGTCGACCGCCGCTTTGATCAGTTCGACGCCGCTCGGACCTTCGACGGTGTCGACCCAATTGCCGGACACGCCGGTCTTGGCATCGACCACCAGCATCATCAGCCGCCGCAGCTTGACGGCCTGCTGCGGCGTCAAGGGACCGTAAGGCGTCTCCGACGACTCGCGCGCGATCGTCAGCGCCGAGACGCCGTAATTGTCGACCAGCCCGCCGTCGAGCAGCTTGATGAACGGCACAGCGCCCTCACGATAGCGCAGCACCGCCTTGGCGTAGGAACTCAGCATCGGCGAGGAATTGCCTTCGGTCGCGGCGCGGCGAACCCAGCGCGGCAACGGGGTATTACACGCGCCGGGGAACGCCTGCATCACGGCGGGCGCAAAGGCGAGCGGCACCGCCGCCGAGGCCGCGACTGCGCTGGACAGCGGATAGGCGTCGAGGTCGCTGCAGATCGCCGAGAACGCAGTGCTGTTGAATACGAACGGCACGCGATTGTAGATGTCGGAAGCATTGATCCACACCATCGGCCGGTCGCCGGCGCGCAGCCTTGCGAAGGTCGCGCCCTCGAACAGATGCGCATCGAGCCAGCGGGTGAAGCCGACGGAGTCGTTGATACCGCCGGTAAACGCCTTGCCGATCGTGCCGAGCGACAGCGTGGTTTCGAGCCCCTCCTCGGCATTCCGCAGCAGGAAGCGCTCCCGGAAATCGCTCAGCGCGTCGCGCCCCTTCAGGCCGAAATACGCCGCAGTGACCGAGCCGCCGGACACGCCCGACACGAAGGCGACGCGATCCAGCATCGCCGAGCGCGCCCCGTGCAGCGGTACGCGCTCCATTTCAGACAGCACGCCGAACGAAAACGCAGCCGCCCGGGTCCCGCCGCCCGAGAACGACAGGCCGATCATCGCGTCTTCGCTACGCATCCCGACATCGGACACGACCCTGTCGGCAACCGCGCCGTCGAGCGGCAGGTTGACCGGAAGGTTGTGGACCGAGGCGCAGCCGGCGAGCAGAACGCAGGCCGCCGCAGCGGACAGGAGACGATCGCGCCACGACATCATCGCAGGGGTACCGGTTGAATGGACGGCAGTGACATTGCCTGAACCATCGGCTGCAATAGTTCAGGCGCGCTTAACGATGTCGGCCTGGCGGAAGCTGGTGCCGGACTTATGGCGCGAGCAAGGCAGCCGCCGTCGGCGCGGTCAGTTCGCAGCAGGCGGCACCGGGGCGTCGAAGCCGATGGTGAAGAACGCGCCCTGGCCGCGAATGCTGCGCGCCTCGAAACTGACGTTGCGGGCGTTCTCCTTCAGCGTCTGCAGGATCAGCGCACCCAGCTTGCGCGGCGACGGCCAATGCTGCCCTTCGGGCAGGCCGACGCCGTCGTCGGACACCACGATCGTCACACGGCCCTTATCGACGCCGCAGATCACCTTGATCCGTCCGCCGTCGCGGCCGACGAAGGCGTATTTCAGCGCGTTGGTCAGCATCTCGTTGACCAGTAGCCCGGCCGGCATCGCGATGTTGACCGACAGCGGGCAATAGCCGGCATTGACCTCGCAATTGATCCCGCCGGCGGCATTGGCGCGGATCACCGCATTGGCGATGTCGGACAGATACTGCCCGAGATCGATCTGACCGCCGTCGGCGCTCGGGGTCTCGTCCGACAACACCCGGTACAGCGCCGTCAACGCATCGATCCGGCTGGCGAGCCGCGCCAGCGCGACGGTCTCGCCTTCCGCGGCCGAGCGCGCCTCGAGCCGGACCAGCGCAGTGATCAGTTGCAGATTATTCTTCACCCGATGCTGCAATTCGCGCATCAGGGTGTCGCGCTCGCGGATCTGACTTTCGAACCGCTCGATCTGGGCCCGCTCGCGTCCGCCGACGTCGACCAGCGCCGCAATCCGATAGCTTTCGACGCCGTCTTCGCTCTCGATCACGGCTGCATAGGCCTGGACGATCAGCAAACGATCGGAAGGCGCGATCTTGCGGAAGACACCGAGGAAATCCTCGCTGTCTCGGATCGCGGTGCCGAGCGAGCGGCCGGCATTGTCCTGGTCTGTGAAGCCGTCGAGGCACGACCAGCCATTGCCGTTGACGTCCGCTGTCGACAGCGAGGTGAGCAGCTCGAAGGCTTGATTGATATAGACGACCCGTTGGTCCGCACCGCAGCCCTGCGACACCGCGATCGCCACCGGTACGTTGTCGAGCAGGTGCTTGTAGCGATCGTTCTCGATCGCCGCGGCGATCTTTGGCGACCCGAGGATCTGATCGACACCTTGCGGTGGAAGTTCGCCGTCGTCAGCGCTCATTCAACAACCCTACCCCGGCCGAGAATGGCTAACGGAGCCCACAAACGCAATCCGAAACCCGCCCCGCGACGCCGGGCTCATGCCCACCATTTCGTCGGCGTGAACCGTCCGGCCGACTGCTCGATCACCTCGCCGAGCGAGAACAAGGTGTCCTCGTCGAACGGCCGGCCGATCAGTTGCAGGCCGAGCGGCAATCCTTGCGAGTCGCTGCCCGCCGGAACCGCGATGCCGGGAAGGCCCGCCATGTTCACCGTCACGGTGAAGATGTCGTTGAGATACATCTCGACCGGATCGGCGCCGCCTTTCTCGCCGATGCCGAACGCCGCCGACGGCGTCGCCGGGGTCAGGATCGCGGAGACGCCTTGATCGAAGCATTGCTCGAAGTCGCGCTTGATCAGCGTGCGGACTTTTTGGGCACGGAGATAATAGGCGTCGTAATAGCCCGCCGAAAGCACGTAAGTGCCGATCATGATGCGGCGCTTGACCTCGGCGCCGAAGCCTGCGGCGCGGGTGTTCTCGTACATCTCGACGATGTTGCGGCCGCCGACGCGGGCGCCGTAACGGACGCCGTCGTAACGGGCGAGGTTGGACGAGGCCTCGGCCGGCGCCACGATGTAATAAGCCGGCAGCGCGTATTTGGTGTGCGGCAGCGACACCTCGACCAGCTCGGCGCCCGCGGCCTTCAGCCACTCGGCGCCCTGGCTCCACAGCTTCTCGATCTCGGCCGGCATGCCGTCGAGCCGATACTCCTTCGGAATGCCGATCTTCATGCCCTTCACCGAGCCGCCGACGGCAGCCTCGTAGTTCGGCACCGGGCGATCGACCGAGGTGGTGTCCTTCGGATCATGGCCGGCCATCGAGCGCAGCAGGATCGCGCTGTCGCGCACCGTGCGGGCGATCGGTCCGGCCTGGTCGAGCGAGGACGCGAACGCGACGATGCCCCAGCGCGAGCAGCGGCCATAGGTCGGCTTGATGCCGACCGTGCCGGTGAACGCCGCAGGCTGGCGGATGGAACCACCGGTGTCGGTGGCCGTGGCACCGAGGCAAAGGCCGGCTGCGACAGCCGCCGCAGAACCGCCCGATGAGCCGCCCGGCACCAGCTTGGCTTCCGAGCCCGCGCGCCGCCACGGATTGACGACGGGACCGAAGCACGAGGTCTCGTTCGACGAGCCCATCGCGAACTCGTCGTTGTTGAGCTTGCCGAGCAGCACCGCGCCATCGCGCCAGAGCTGCGACGTCACCGTCGACTCGTAGGTCGGCTTGAAATCGCCGAGGATCTTCGAGCAAGCGGTGGTGCGTTCGCCCCTGGTGGCGAACAGATCCTTGATGCCAAGCGGGATGCCGGCCAGCGGACCGCCCTCGCCCTTGGCGATCTGCGCGTCCGCGGCCTCCGCCATCTGTCGCGCCTGATCCGGCGTCTCCAGCACATAGGCATTGAGTGCGCGCGCCGCCTCGATCGCGGCAAGGTGGGCGTCGGTCAGCTCGAGCGCGGTGAAGGACTTGTTTGCGAGGCCATCGCGGGCCTCGGCCAGCGTCAGCGATGTCAGGTCGGTCATGGTTCAGGGCACGCCTGGATAAAAGCCGGCGACAGGCCGGTCACGGACGCCGCGGATCGTGCGGCTCTATTGCAGCGCTGGCTAGCACAGCGCCTCCGGGAAATGAAGCGATTGCGCCGATCTCGACGCCACGGCTACAGTCGGGCCATTGACGGCAAGATTATTGTAGTTACATAATTCAATGGCGATCACGTTTGATCCGGCTAAACGGGATTGGACCCGGCGGCATCGCGGTCTCGATTTTGCCACGGATGCTGCAACGGCTTTTGCCGGACGCACCGTGACGAAGCTGGACGATCGGTTCGACTACGGCGAGAGCCGTTACATCACGGCCGGATATGTCGGTGCGCATGGTCGTGATTGTCTGGACGCCTCGCAACGGCGGCCGTCATGTGATTTCGATGAGGTACTGTCATGCCAAGGAAGAAGTCCGCTGGGCCGCGCTCTTTCGGCGAACCTTTGACTGACGATCCAGACGATGCCCCGGAGCTGCTCGACGAATTTTTCCGGACCGGTGAAGTCTGCGTCGGTGGCAAGATCGTCCGCCGGGGCCGTCCGCCGCTGGGAGCACAGCCGAAAAGTTCGGTGACGCTGCGGCTGGATGCCGACGTGCTGGACGCCTATCGCGCCCTCGGCCGCGGCTGGCAGTCGCAGATCAATGCCGACCTGCGTCGGGTGCGGAAGCTCAAGAAGGCCTGAGCCTCACTTATTGACCGGGCTGCAGAAGAACGGCGACAGCGTCTTGTCGTTCTCGGGCGCATCGCGCCGGGCCTTGTCGGCGGCCTGCAACTGGTCGAGCACGGCCTCCATCGCCTTATCGGCGTCGACGACCTTGCCCTGCCGCCCCATTGCGTCGAGGTAGTCCAAATAGGCCTGGTAGGCCTTCTCGTCGTCGCACAGCAGGCACATCGGCGCGTCCTTTATTCGACCACCTTCGGCACCAGGAAGAAGTGATCCTCGGTCGATGGGGCGTTAGCGACCACCTGATCGGTGATCTCGCCGTCATCGACCACATCGGCGCGCTTCTTCATCTGCATCGGCGTCACCGAGGTCATCGGCTCGACGCCTTCGACATCGACTTCCGAAAGCTGTTCGACGAACGCCAGCATCGCGTTGAGTTCGCCTTGCAGATGCGGCCCCTCGTCGTCGGTCACGGCGATCCGCGCCAAATGCGCGATGCGGCGAACGGTGGCGGCATCGACCGACATTATATAAGGCCTTTCTGCGAGGTGGCGACCTCCGCCGTATAGCAGAGCCGGGTTTTAGCCCGCAACCTCGGAGCGGCGAGACCGATCTCAGCCGACGAGCCGGCCGAGCTGTGCCACCGCCGAGCCGGCCAGCGCCCGGGTGAGTTCGGCCGCCGGCATGTCGCGGCCGAGCCGCACCGCCTGCCCGGCCCACAGATTGGTGAAGTCGGTTTTGCCGTGCTGCTCCGCCGCCGCCTTCAGCGGGCCGAGCGCGGAAGCGGCGTGCGGGAACGCCGGTGCATCCGCAGACACCGGACCGACCTCGCGCATCAGACGATTGGCGACGCCGCGCGCCGGACGCCCGGTCATCACATTTGTGATCATCGTCGCCTCGTCGGTGCCCTGCGCCAGTTGCATCCGCACCAGCGCGCTGGTCCGCGCTTCCGGGCAACGCAGATACGCGGTGCCGACCTGCACGCCGGCGGCGCCGAGCGCGAACGCCGCCGCGATGCCGCGACCATCGGCGATGCCGCCGGCCGCGATCACCGGCACCCGCACCGCATCGGCCACCTGCGGCAGAAGAGCGAACAGTCCCGGCTGCCGCGCAATGTCGTCGGTCATGAACATGCCGCGATGGCCGCCGGCTTCGGCGCCCTGCACGATCACCGCATCGACGCCGTGCTCCTCCAGCCAGATCGCCTCGCGCACGATCGTGGCCGAGGCGATCACCTTGGCGCCGGCCGCCTTGACCCGATCGAGCAGCGCATTCTCAGGAAGACCGAAATGGAAGCTGACGACCTCGGGCTTCAGCTCCTCGACCAG
>NZ_QPFS01000071.1:0-24782 GCF_010906995.1 Rhodopseudomonas sp. WA056
GGTGACTCCGGCGCGGATGGCCACGCCGCTGCCATCGACGACGGGCCGTTTGATCTCGGCGATGCCGGTGGTGTCGATCAGCATCTCAGGCTGAGCGATGCCGCGCCGCATGTTGACGAGCAGATCCGTGCCGCCGCCGAGCAGCCGTCCTCCCGGATGCGCCAGCAGTGCGGCGATCGCCTCATCGATCGAGCCCGGACGAAGCAAATTCAACGCATTCAGACCCGTCATGAGGCGGCCCTCACCGCCACCGCCCGCTTCGCTTCGCGCCGCCTCCGCGCCAGCGCCTCGACGACGCGATCAGGCGTCGCCGGCAGATCATCGAGATCGATGCCGATCGCATTGGCGACGGCGTTGACCATCGCCGGCGGAAAACCAGCGAGCGCACCTTCGCTGGCCTCCTTGGCACCGAACGGCCCAAACGGATCGACGCTCTCGACGATTGCAACCTCGATCGGCGGCGATTCGATCATCGTCGGCATCCGGTATTCGAGAAAGCTGGCATGCGCGGGCAGTCCGTCGAGATAGCGCGTCTCCTCGCACATTGCCTGCCCCATCCCCATCCACACCGCGCCCTGCACCTGCCCGACCACCGCGAGCGGATTGATGGCGCGGCCGCAATCCAGCGCCGCCCAGACCTTATCGACGGTGATCAGGCCGGTCGCGTCATCGACGCTGACCTCGACCACCTGGGCGGCGTAGCTGAATCCCATTGTCGAACCGACGGCGCCGCCACGATGTTTGCCGCCCTGCGATTCCGGCGGGCACGTGAAAGTGCCCTTGACCGTGATGGCGCCCTCGTCGACCAGCGCGGCTTTGGCCACTTCGGCGAAACCAAGCGCGGCCTGGACACCGCTGCCGATGAAGAAGCTCTCGCCGGCGCACTCGATCTGCTCCGGCGCAGCTTCGAGCTTGCGGGCTGCCGCCGCGATCAGGATCTGTTTCAACTTCGTCGCCGCATCGATGGCAGCGTTGCCGACCATGAAGGTGATGCGCGACGAATACGCGCCATTGTCCTTCGGAGTGATGGCGGAATCGCCGGAGATCACCCGGACACGGTCGAGCGCGACGCCCAGCGTTTCTGCGACGGTGATCGCCACCACCGTCGAAGAACCCTGGCCGATGTCGGCGGCGCCGGTGAGCGCGGTGACGCCGCCGTCGAAATCGAGCCGCAGCGCCACCACCGCGTGGGGTTCGCCGGTGAAGTGGATCGGCTTGGCCGAGCCGCTGACGTAGTGCGAGCAGGCCATGCCGAGGCCCTTGCCCGGCGGCAACCTGCCGATCCGATCGCGCCAGCCGCTGGCGCGCTCGACCTTGTCGAGGCACTCGGCGAGGCCGTAGCTGTTGACCATCAGATCGTTGAGCGTGCGCGTCGGCGCCGCCAGCAGATTGGCACGGCGCACCGCAAAAGGATCGAGGCCGAGTTCACGCGCCATCCGATCGATCAGATTCTCGAAGGCGTGACGAACGTCGACCGAACCGTGCCCACGCATCGCGCCGCACGGCGGCAGGTTGGTGTAGACGCGGTAGCCGTCGTATTTGATCGCCGGGATGTCGTAGAGCCCCTGCAGCAGCGCGCCGGCGTACAGGATGGTGACGATGCCGTACCCCGCATAAGCACCGCCGCGCTGCACCACTTCGCACGAACAGGCGGTGAACCGGCCGTCGCGCCGCATGCCGATCTTCAAGGTGACGTCGGTCTGCGGCCGGGCGCGATGGGTGATGAACGTCTCTTCGCGGCTCAGCCGCATCGACACCTTGCCGCCGGCCTTGCGGGCGAGCAGCGCGGCGATCACCTCGAAGTTCAGCACCTCCACCCGTGCGCCGAAGCCGCCGCCGACGAAAGGCTTGATCACCCGTACCCGCGACGGATCGATCTCGAGGCAGCGCGCCAGCATCAGATGCAAATAATAGCCGACCTGCGACACGCTCTGCACCGTAAGCCGCCCGGCGACCGGATCGTACTCCATCAGGCAGGCATGCGGCTCGATCTGGGCGTGGTTGACCTCGGCACAATGGTGCGTGTGGCTACGGATCAAATCGGCGGCTTCGAAACCTGCGGCGAGATCGCCGAACTCGTTGTGAACCTCGCGTTCGATATTGCCCGGCTTGTTGTCGTGCAGCAGCCAGGCGTCCGGGGCACGCGCGGCCTCCGACTCGTAGTAGGCCGGCAGCTCGCGCAGATCGAGCTCGATCAGGTCGAGCGCGCGCTGCGCCGTCTCGGCATCGACCGCCGCCACTGCCGCAACCGGTTCGCCGCGATACCGGACACGGTCGCGCGCCATCGGATACTCGTTCATCGCGATCGGCAGCACACCGTAGGTGATCGCGCAATCCTCGCCGGTGACGATCGCCGCGACCCCCTTCAGCGCCAGCGCCTTGCTGACATCGAGCCGAACGATCTCGCCATGACTGATCGGACTGCGCAAGATGCGTGCGACCCACGCGCCGGCATGATCGAGGTCGGCGGTGTAACGCGCCCGCCCTGTCACCTTGTCGACGCCGTCGACCAGCGGCACGCCGGCACGGTCGAGGCCCCCCTGGAACGCCGGACTGCTCATGGCGAAATCTCCGCGGCGGCCTGCACCGATTCAACGATCTTGGCGTAGCCGGTGCAGCGGCAGAGATTGCCGGACAGCGCCATCCTGATCTCGTCCTCGGTCGGCGACGGATTGCGGCGTAGCAGGCCTTCCGCCGCCATGATCATGCCCGGCGTGCAGAAGCCGCACTGCGCGCCGAGATGGTCATGAAAGGTCTGTTGCAGTCGATGCAACCGCCCGTTCGCCGCTAGACCTTCGACCGTTTCGACATGCCGCCCCTCGCAGCGCACTGCGAGCACCAGGCACGACGGCGCCGGCTCGCCGTCGATCAGCACCGTGCAGGCGCCGCACTCGCCGCCGTCGCAGCCGATCTTGACGCCGGTGAGGCCCGCAACGTCGCGCAGGTAATCGACCAGCAGCATGTCGTCGGTGACCGCGTCCTCGCGCCATCGGCCGTTGACGTTCAGGCCGAGCAGCCGCTTGCGGCGTCGCAGCATCATTTCATCCATGGGTCGCTCCCTCGCCGCAAGACTGTCGGCGCGGGAGGGCGACATCCATGACCAAAGTCAAGCGATCGTTACGCCGCAACAGTCGACTAAGCGCTTAGCAAAAATCAAGGAGATCATTCCGAGCGGACGCTTAGATCACTCCAATTCATAGACGGCGGAGGGAACCATGCCGCTACGCGACTACAACGCGGCGGTCGATTTCGTCGACCGCAACGTTGCGGAAGGCCGGGGCGGCAAGATCGCCTTCATCGATCCGCAGCGCGGCTTGAGTTATGGCGAGCTCCGCGACGCCGTCGCACGTGTCGGCCCGATGCTGGCGCGCCTCGGCGTCGAGCAGGAAAATCGTATTGCGCTGGTGCTCAAGGACACCGTCGACTTCCCGATCCTGTTTTGGGGCGCGATCCGCGCCGGCATTGTACCGGTACTGCTCAACACCCGGCTGAATGCGGACCAGTATCGCTATCTGCTGGAGGATTCGCGATCGAAAGTGGTTTTCGCTTCCTCGGAATTCTTGCCGGCGATCGAGGAGGCCGCGGCCGATCTGCCGCATCTGCGCACAATCGTCGCCGTCGGTGAAGCGCCGTCGCCGACCTTGCAACTGGCCGATCTGCTCGCCGCCGAGCAAGAGGGCGGTGCGCCCGCGGCAACCTGTGCCGACGACATCGCCTATTGGCAATATTCCTCCGGCACCACCGGGATGCCGAAGGGCGTGATGCACGTGCATTCGAGTCCACGCGTCATGG
Organism: Rhodopseudomonas sp. WA056; assembly: GCF_010906995.1. Taxonomy (NCBI): domain Bacteria; kingdom Pseudomonadati; phylum Pseudomonadota; class Alphaproteobacteria; order Hyphomicrobiales; family Nitrobacteraceae; genus Rhodopseudomonas; species Rhodopseudomonas sp. WA056. The sequence continues at coordinate 3,793 of NZ_QPFS01000071.1, forward strand.
CCGAGAACGCCGGCCACCGGATCGGCTACCGCGAAGATGACGTGGTGTTTTCGGCGGCCAAGCTGTTTTTTGCCTATGGGCTCGGCAACGCGATGTTCTGCACGATGGGGATCGGCGCCACCTCGGTGCTGTACCCCGAGCGGCCGACCGCCGACACGGTTTTCGACACCTTGCGGCTGCACCGGCCGACGATGCTGTTCGCTGTGCCGACACTTTATGCCGCAATGCTGGCCGATCCGCGCTCGCGCACCGAGACGCTCCCGAACCGGCTGCGCCTGTGCGTCTCCGCCGGTGAACCGCTGCCGGCGCAGGTCGGGCTCAACTGGCGCAATCGTTTCGGCCGCGACATCGTCAACGGAGTCGGCTCGACCGAGATGGGCCACCTGTTCCTGACCAACCTCCCACACGCCGTGGAATACGGAACGTCGGGAGTACCGGTCGACGGCTATCGACTGCGGCTGGTCGACGAGAGCGGCCAGGACGTCGCCGACGACGAGATCGGCGAATTGCTGGTGAGCGGCGGATCGTCGGCCGCGGGCTACTGGAATCAGCGCGACAAGACACGAACAACCTTCGTCGGTGAATGGACCCGGACCGGAGATAAATACTACCGGCGCGCCGACGGCGTTTACACCTATTGCGGGCGAACCGACGACATCTTCAAAGTCAGCGGCATCTGGGTGTCACCGTTCGAAATCGAACAGGCGCTGATGAGTCACGCCAAGGTGCTGGAAGCCGCGGTGATTCCGGCCGAGGACACCGATGGGCTGGTGAAGCCGAAAGCGTTCATCGTGCTGGAGTCGCACGCCGAAATCGATCCCGGCGCGCTGTTCGACGAACTGAAGGAGCACGTCAAGTCTGCGATCGGGCCATGGAAATATCCGCGCTGGATTCAGATCATGGACGATCTGCCGAAGACGTCGAGCGGCAAGCTGCAGCGCTATCTGCTGCGCGAGATGACGCTCGGCGAAACTGAAGCCACGGAAAGCGCGCGTTCCACTTCTACGCTTTACGGGCGGGCCGCCGCCGGCAACGCACGATGACAGCCAAGTCGGGCTTGCGGGTGCAGCGCAATATCAGCGAGACTGACGATGCGACCATCGGCCTCATTGGTGTCTCGCAAAATGATCTGGCCCGATGTAATAGTCGCAATAAAGTACCGAAAAAACACAATGACGAGCTGATCGCTCGCGAGGAAGACCGAGGGGAGGACTACCATGATCGATCGACGTCGTCTGTTGTCGCTCGGAGCGTCAGCCGGTACCGCGCTGGCGTGCGGCCCGTTCATTCGCCCGTCCTACGCGCAGGCCGGCGCGCTGAAGGTCGGGCTGCTGCTGCCTTATAGCGGGACTTATGCACCGCTCGGCGAAGCGATCACCCGCGGGCTCGAGCTGTATGTGCAGTCGCAGGGCGGCAAGCTCGCGGGCCGGAGCATCAGCTTCGTCAAAGTCGACGACGAATCCGCACCGCCGAAGGCGACCGAACTCACCACCAAGCTGATCCAGAGTGAGAAGGCCGACGTGCTGGTCGGCACGGTGCATTCCGGCGTCGCGATGGCGATGGTGAAGATCGCCCGTGAGGACGGAATCCCGACGATCGTGCCGAATGCCGGCGCCGACATCATCACCCGCGCGATGTGCGCGCCTAACGTGTTCCGCACCTCGTTCGCCAACGGCCAGATCGGCCGTGCCACCGGCGATGCCATGATCAAGGCCGGCCTGAAGAAGGCCGTGACGGTGACCTGGAAATACGCCGCGGGCGAAGAGATGGTGTCCGGCTTCAAGAAGTCGTTCATCGCCGGCAAGGGCGAGGTGGTAAAAGACATCACCATCGCATTCCCCGACGTCGAATTCCAATCGGCGCTGGCCGAGATCGCCTCGCTGAAGCCGGACTGCGTCTATGCGTTCTTCTCCGGCGGCGGAGCGCTGAAATTCATCAAGGATTATGCGGCGGCCAATCTCGGCATCCCGCTGTGGGGGCCCGGCTTCCTCACCGACGGCGTCGAAGCCGCGGCGGGGCCAGCCGGTGATGGCATCAAGACCGTGCTGCACTACGTGGTCGACCTCGACAACACCGAGAATCAGGCGTTCGTCAGATCCTTCGAGGCCGCCTACAAGATCCCGCCGGACGTATTCGCGGTGCAAGGCTGGGATGCCGGGCAACTGCTCGACGCCGGTCTCAAATCGGTCGGCGGCGACGTCAGCAAACGCAAGGAACTGAACGCCGCGATGGCGAAGGCGAGCTTTGCCAGTCCGCGCGGACCGTTCAAACTGTCGGCTGCACACAACCCGGTGCAGAATTTCTATCTGCGCGAGCTGAAGGGCGGCAAGAGCGTCAATCTCGGCCTCGCCGCCCCGGCGGTCGCCGACGAAGCGATCGGCTGCAAGCTGAGCTGACACCCGCCGACACCTGCTGCAGCGGCCGGCGCATCGTCGCCGTCCGCTGTCCCGCACGACCGACATCGGTGACCGGTTCTCATGAGTCTCATCCTAATTCAGGCGCTGAACGGCCTTCAGACCGGGCTGGTGATCTTTCTGGCCGCCAGCGGCCTGACGCTGGTGTTCGGCATTCTCGGCGTCATCAATCTCTCGCACGGGTCGTTCTACATGCTCGGCGCCTATCTGGCGCTGTCTCTGACCGGCATGTTCGGCGACGTCTTCCTGGCGCTGGTCGCCGGCATTCCCCTCGCCTTCCTGCTCGGTCTGGCGATCGAGTGGCTGTTCATCCGCCACCTCTATGATCGCGATCACCTGCAGCAGGTGCTGCTGACCTTCGCGCTGATCCTGATCTTCAACGAATTCCAGCAGGTGGTGTGGGGCTCGTATCCGCACTCGATCCCTGCGCCCAGTTATCTGGCCCACAGCGTCCGGCTCACCGAAGGCCTGAGCTATCCGGTGTATCGGCTGGCCTTGATGGCGATCTGCGTTGCGCTGGCCATCGCAATGGCGATGGTGATCCAGAAGACCCGGATCGGCCGCCTGATCCGTGCCGCTGAATCCAACCGCGAGATGGTGGAGGCGCTCGGCTTCGACTCGCGGCTGATCTTCCGCATGGTGTTCGCCACCGGTGTCGCACTCGCCGCCACCGCCGGCATGCTGGCGGCACCGATCGAGAGCGCCTATCCGGGCATCGGCGATCGCGTGCTGATCATCTCCTTCGTGGTCGTGGTGATCGGCGGCATCGGTTCGGTGCGCGGCGCATTCATCGGCTCGCTGCTGATCGGCATGGCCGACGCCTTCGGCAAGGTGTTCCTGCCGCAGTTCTCCAGCATCATCATCTACGCGCTGATGGCGCTGGTTCTGGTGATCCGCCCGGCCGGGCTGTTCGGGCGGGCCTGACGATGCTGACCCGTCCCAACCTCGTCGTCGTCTTGTTCTTCACGGTGCTGCTCGGCTTCCTGCTGGCGCTGCCGTTCGTCGCCGGGCCGTATCCGGTCAAGCTGATGACCCGGATCGTGATCATCGCGACCTTCGTGCTCAGCCTCGATCTCCTGATCGGCGTCACCGGCCTCGTCAGTTTCGGCCACGCCGCGTTCTTCGGCTGCGGCGCCTATGCGGTGTACTTCGTCTCGCCGGAAGCGGAAGCCGCCAACGTCATCGTCGCGCTCGGCGCCGGGCTGCTGGCTGGGGGGCTTGCCGCACTGGTGGTGGGCGCGTTTGCGACCCTGACCCGCGGCTTCTATTTCATCATGGTGACGCTGGCCGCCGGCCAGATGCTGTTCGCGCTGTTCCATGACACCGACATCGCCAAGGGCTCGGACGGCGCCTACGTCAACGTCAAGCCCGAGCTGACGCTGGCCGGCCTGACGCTGCTCGATTTCTCCGACCGCCGGCAGTTCTACTACGTCTGCGTCGTCGTGCTGATCGCCGCCTACGGCCTGCTGCTGGCGCTGGTGCGTTCGCCGTTCGGCCGCGTGCTGCAAGGTATCCGCGCCAACGAGGTGCGGATGAGCTCGCTGGGCTACGACACCTATCGCTACAAGCTCGCCGCCTTCACCATTGCCGGCATGGTGGCGGGGTTGGCCGGCGCGCTGTTCGCATCGATCGACGGTTTCGTCACGCCCGACCTGCTCAACTGGCATCAATCCGGTCTCGCCATCATGATGGTGGTGCTGGGCGGCGCCGGCACGCTGTTCGGCCCGATCCTCGGCGCGCTCGCCTATTCGTCGCTGGAAGAACTGCTGAAGACCGCCAGCATCGTCGGCTCTTTTGTCGCCGATCACTGGCGGCTCGGCACCGGCGCGACGTTGATCGCCGCGGTGCTGATGTCGCCCGACGGTCTCGCCGGATTGCTGAATTGGCGGCGCAAACAGCCGCAGGCTGCGGCAGCGCGGCCACCCGCGGACGAGCCGCAGCGTCCGGCGAAGACTGCGAAGGCGCTGGCAGCCAGCCATCTCGGCAAGAACTTCAACGGCATCGTTGCGGTCAGCGACGTCACCGTGACGTTCGAGCCCAACAAGGTCCACGCCATCATCGGCCCGAACGGCGCCGGCAAGACCACCTTCACCAACCTGCTATCCGGCGCGTTGCCGGCCAGCGCCGGCAGTGTGCAGATCGACGAGCTCGACGTCACAGGCTGGCCGGCCTACCGGATCGCCCGCGCCGGCCTCGGCCGCTCCTATCAGCGCACCAACATCTTCCCGCGCTTCACAGTTCGCGAGAACTGCGTGCTCGCCGCACAGCTCGACAAGGGCGCGCTGTGGCGGCTGCGCGACGCGCCATATCGGGCGCGCGAAAACGCCGCGGTCGACCGTGCGTTGCGGGTCGCCGGGCTCGCCGATCGCGGCGACACCATTGCCGGGCGGATGTCGAACGGCGAGCAGCGGCAACTCGAAATCGCGATGCTGATCGCCAGCGGCGCCGATCTGCTGATCCTCGACGAACCGCTGGCCGGGATGGGACCGGAGGAAACCCAGCGGGTGGTGGCGCTGCTGCGCGATTTGGTGCGCGACCACACCGTGATCGTGATCGAGCACGACATGGATGCGGTGTTCGCCGCCGCCGATACGCTGACGGTGCTGGTGCAGGGCAAGCTGTTCGCCCGCGGCCGCCCCGATGAGATCCGGCGCAACGAAGCCGTGCTCGAAGCCTATCTCGGCCATCACGCCAAGATGAAGGAGTCGGCATGACCGCGGCGGCTCAGGCGATGCTCGACGCCCGCGGCATCGACACCTTCTACGGGCCCAGCCACATCCTGCGCGGCGTGAACTTCCACGTCGGCCGCGGCGAGACCGTCAGCCTGCTCGGCCGCAACGGCATGGGCAAGACGACGCTGCTGCGCACATTGATGGGACTGCTGAAACCGAAACGCGGCGCGATCCTATTCGACGGCCGTGACGTCACCGAAGCGAGGGCCAATATCAAGGCGCGCGCCGGCATGGGGTTCGTGCCGGAGGGACGCGGCATCTTTCCGAACCTATCGGTCGAGGAGAACCTGCTGTTTGCGGCGCGTCCCGGTCCAGATGGCCGGGTCGATTGGACCCAGGAGGCGATCTATCAGATGTTTCCGCGGCTGTTCGAACGGCGACGGATCTGGGGCAATCAGCTCTCGGGCGGCGAGCAGCAGATGCTGACGATCGGCCGGGCGCTGCTGAGCAATCCCAGCATCCTGCTGATCGACGAAGCGACCGAAGGTCTTGCGCCCAAGATGCGCGACGCGATCTGGGAAACGCTGGGGATCATCGCGCGCAAGGGGATCTCGATCGTGATCGTCGACAAGAACCTCGACGATCTGGTCGACCTGGTCGACCGCCACGTCGTCCTGACCAAAGGACAGGTGGTGTTCGAAGGCACTTCCGCCGAGCTGCTCGCCGATCAGGAGATGGTCAGAACCATGCTGGGCGTCTGAGCCGGCTCGTCTCAAAGATCAATCGACGCCCGGCGCCGTGGCTGCATAATCCGCATCAGAAGCCGGGATCACGCGGCACCATGAGAGAGGACAACGCGATGAGTGGCGCAAGCGGCATCACCGCAGCGGAGCCGTGCCGCGATGTGCAGATCCGGCCCGCTGCCGCGTCGGATGTGGCGCGGGTGGCGGCGATCGACGAGGCCGCGACCGGCGAAGTCAAGCCGCGGTATTGGCAAAGCCTGTTTGAGAGTTTCTCGCAGAGCCGCGCCGGCTGCCGCGCCTTTCTGGTCGCCGAGCTGAAGGGTCAGGTGGTCGGCTTCATCTGCGGCGAAGTGCGGGATTTCGAGTTCGGTGCGGAAAGCTGCGGCTGGGTGTTTGCGTTGACCGTCGATCCTGCGATAAGGGTGAACAGTATCGGCACGCAACTCTTTGAAGAGATTTGTCTAATCTTCACTCGCGCGGGGGTCAGGAAGGTTCGCACGATGATCGAGCACGACAATCAGCTCGTCATGGCGTTCTTCCGCAGTCAGGGCCTGATGGTCGGCCGGTTCATCGGAATGGAAAAGAATCTCGACTGATCGAACCGTCCCGACACGCTCGCGCGGTTTGTGGTCGAGACCAACACGAAGATTGACGCCGATGCGGCTGCAGAAATCGACGATGTGTGGACTGTACGCCGTGCTCGAACTCGCGGCGAATCCGGATCGTCAGGTTTCCGCCGGCGACATCGCCGACAAATACGACATTTCGCTCAATCATCTGGCCAAGGTGCTGCGCACCTTGGTGCGGGCGCGGCTGATCGAATCGGTGCGCGGCCCCGGCGGCGGCTATCGCTTCGCCGGCAATCCCAAGCGCGTCACCCTGCTCGACATCATCGCGTTGTTCGAAGACACCGGCCTCGATCTGCAGGAGGCCGCCTCCGACGAGCATGAAGAGAGCCGCGCGCTGCACAAGGTTCTGCGCGACATCGACGAGATCGCGATGACGACGCTGCGGTCGGTATCGATCACCTCGCTGCTCAAGGTAATCGACACCGAACGCCGCAAGGCCGATCGCGGTCCGAACGGCGCCTCGGCGCGGCATTCGTCCGCCGGACGGGCGTGATCCGCGCCGGCTTCGGACAAGCCGACGCGACATCTGGCGACACCGCTCAGGAATGCAATTGCTGGTACTTGTCCTGCAACTGCTCGGGCGTCTCGCGCCAATCCGGATTGGGCACGATGCAATCGGCCGGGCAGACGAGCTGGCACTGAGGCTCGTCCTCGGCGCCGACACACTCGGTGCAGCGGAGCGCATCGACCGCGTAGATCGTGTCGCTCGCCGAGATCGCCTGGTTCGGACACACCGGCCGGCACGCGTCGCAGGCCGTGCAGTCCTCGTTGATCATCAGCGCCATATCGCCCTCCTCCCGGTTCAGCCCAACACACCCTCGCGCAGCTTGAAGCGCTGAATCTTGCCAGTGGCGGTCTTCGGCAGTTCAGCGACGAACACCGTGCTCCGCGGATATTTGTACGGCGCCAGCCGATCCTTGATGAAGGTCTTCAGCTCGGTCTCCGACAGCGTCTGACCCGGCCGCGCCACCACATACGCCTTCGGCTTGGTCAGGCCGTGCTCGTCGGCGACGCCGACCACAGCCGCCTCGAGCACGCCGGGATGCTGCACCAACGTCGCTTCGATTTCGAACGGGCTGACATAGATGCCGCTGACCTTCAGCATGTCGTCGGTGCGACCCGCATAGGTGTAGGAGCCGTCGTCATTGCGGATGTATTTGTCGCCGCTCTTGGTCCAGCCGCCCTGAAACGTGTCCCGGCTCTTGGCCCGGTTGCCCCAATACATCGTCGCCGACGACGGGCCGTGAATGTAGAGATCGCCCGGCTCACCGTCGGCGACCGGTCCGCCGCTGTCGCCGCGCAGCTCGATCTGATAGCCCGGCACGGGCCAGCCGGTGGTGCCGTAGCGCACCCGGCCCGGCAGATTCGACAGGAAGATGTGCAGCATCTCGGTCGAGCCGATGCCGTCAACGATATCGATGCCGAAATGGCGCTGGAAGCGCTGCCCGATCTCCGCTGGCAGCGCTTCGCCGGCCGAGGACGCGAGCCGCAACGCTACCTGGTCGCGAGACGGCAGGTTCGGCGCGGCCAGCATGCCGGCGTAGCCGGTCGGCGCGCCGTAGAACACGGTCGGCTTCAACCCGCCGACGCCGCCGAGCCAGCGCTTGAACACCGCGTCCGGCGTCGGCCGCTCGCCCATCAGCAGCGTGGTGGCGCCGACCGTCATCGGAAAGGTGAGCGCGTTGCCAAGGCCGTAGGCGAAAAACAGTTTCGCCGCCGAAAAGCAGACGTCGTCTTCGCGCAGGTGCAGCGTGTTGCGGCCGTACAGCTCAGAGGTCCAGTACGGATTGGCGTGGGTGTGCACGACGCCCTTTGGCCGTCCGGTCGAACCCGACGAATACAACCAGAATGCCGGATCGTCCGCTTGCGTAGCGGCGGGCTTGTCGAGCGGCGCCTTTGCGCCGACGAACTCGGCGAAATCGACCTCACCCGGCTCCAGCGGAGCCGCGGGGCGCGAGACGATCACCCGCTGAACCTCGTGATCGCTCTTGGTCAGCGCCGCCTTCAGCACCGGATGCAGCGCGCCACTGACCAGCACCGCCTGGGCGCGCGAATGCTCCAGCATGTAGGCGTAGTCATCGGCGGTCAGCAGCGTGTTAACCGCGACCGGGACGATGCCTGCATAAATTGCGCCGAGAAACGACACCGGCCAGTCGGTGCCGTCGAGCATCAGCAGCAGCACGCGCTCTTCGCGTTTGACGCCGATCGCGCGCAAGGCAGCCGCGAGCTGACGCGCCTGGGCTTCGAGCTGCGCGAAGCTCAGCGACGAGACATCGTCGACGAACGCCGTCTTGTCCGGCCGGACGCGATTCGTCTGCAGCAGATGTTCGGCGAAATTGAATTTCTCGGGTGGCGGCGTGACCGCGGCGGCATTCATGGTTTCCTCCTGATCGCCTTTATGGTTGTCCGGAAGCGATCTTGACGCCGCTTTCCGCTCGCCGGTTGTGAATGCCGATATCGGCATCCACCCGGCTTCAGGCTGATCGCAATTATCAGGCGGCGCGGGCCATGTCGGCAAGCCTCTTGTGACGGAAGGCCCCCCACAGCGCTGCGCCGATCGCCCCGGCATAGATCGCGTCCGGATGGCTCTCGATCGCGACGTCGACCCTGGCCTTGACCACGGCGTCTTTCATCGCGTCGACCAGCCCGGCGTCGAGCGCCAGTCCACCGGTCATCTGCACCGTGCCATCGAGGCTACCGAGGGTCTTGAGCAGCTTGGCCAGCCGGTCGGCCATCGATTCATGAATGCCGCGCAGAATGTTCGGCGACGAGATACCGCGCGACACCATGTTGATGACGTCGGTCTCGGCCAGCACGGCGCAGATGCCGGAGACTTTCTCCGGATTGTCGGCACGCTGCGACAGCGAACCGATCTCGTCCTGCGCGATGCCGAGATAGCGGGCGATGTTCTCCAGGAACTGTCCGGAGCCCGACGCGCACTGGCTGGTCATCTTATAGGCCAGCACCTTGCCGCGATCGTCCATGCGGATCGCCCGGCCGTGCAGCGCGCCGGTGTCGAGCACCGCGCGGCTGCCCGGATTGAGATAGATCGCGCCACGGGCATGCGTCGTCATCGAGTAGAAGTGCCCGGTGTGGAAGGTGAGCGCCTCGCCCTCGCCGGTGGTGGCGCAATAGGCGACGTCGGCGCGCGCCAGGCCCGTCTCTTTCAGCAGATCGTCGTAGATGTCGCCGGCGAGCTTCAAGGGATCGCGCTGCCGCACCCGCTCGACCCGCTTACCGAGGCAACGCTCCTGGTCGCCCTCGACCGCGAACGCCACCACCTTGATGGCCCCGGTCCCGACATCGATCCCCGACGTGATGGTCATCGTTTTCTCCTCGCAAGTCCGGCCGAGCGTTCGATCATCCGAGCGCTACCATTCACGCCGCGACGGCGCGGCGGGCGAATTCGGAGGCGCCGAGGGCGCCGGTGTAGATCGAGTCCGGATTGATGTTGATCGTCACCTCGCCGTAGTTCTCCTGGATCAGCTTGCGCAGCTCGCGCACCGCCGCCTCGTTCTTGGCGACGCCGCCGGTGAAGGTGAACTGATCGGTGACGCCGCCCGAGCGCGAGATGATCGAGATCGCCCGCAGGATGATGGCGCGGTGCAAGCCGGCCAGAATGTCCTCGCGCTTCTCGCCGAGCGACAGCCGATCGCGCAGTTCGGCACCGGCGAACACCGTGCAGGTCGAGTTGATCCGCGCCGGGCGATTGGATTGCATCGCCAGCGGGCCGAGCTCGTGCAGCCCCATGTTCATCTCGTCGGCGATGTAGCCGAGATAGCGGCCGCAGCCGGCGGCGCAGCGGTCGTTCATCTGGAAATTCTCGACGATGCCGTGACCGTCGATCTGAATGCCCTTGGTGTCCTGGCCGCCGATGTCGAGCACGGTGCGCGTGCCGGGATACATCATGTGGGCGCCGAGGCCGTGGCACAGGATCTCGGAGCGAATGTGCTCCTTGGAGAACGGCAGCGTCACCCGGCCGTAGCCGGTTCCGACCAGATAGGTTTCCTCCAATTCGATCCCGAGCGCCGATTCGATCATCGCGGCGAAATCGCCTTCGCCGTCGGCCGCGTGCGAATCCGCAGCCAGCATTCGCGCTACGGCGCGGCGAAACTTGTCGCTGAGGTCGCCGCCCGGCGGCCGGTTCTCGACCTCGATGATCGACTTGTCGTAGGCGTTCAGCACCATGTCGAGCGCGATGCCCATCTCGCGGGCCACCGCTTCGGCGTGGACATGAAACCGCGAGCCGGCGATGTCGCGGAAAAAATCCGACTTGCGCTTGGCACCAGGAGCATAGAGCGAGGCCGCCTCCTGCCGCAGCCGGGCGAAGATGATGTGCAGCGCCTCCTGCAGCGGGCCGGCAATCGACTTGAAGCGATCCGCCTCGAGCTGGCGATGACACGTCTCCTCCAGATCGTCGAGCTGCTCGAGAAACTGGATCAGCCGGAAGTTGCGCTCCAGCGCCGCCAGAAACTCGGCGCTATGCTCGTGGCCGGCCTCGCCGACGTGAAGTGCGCGGCGGAACAATGTGAAGCGGGCGTCGATCCGCGCCTCTTCGGAGGTGACGCGGGCGGCGGTAGCGTAGTTCGAGCGAGAATTGGTGATGCCGCGCCCGATAACCTCCTTGTTCTCGTCCATCAGCACCGCCTTGGTGGTGGTGGAGCCGAGATCGATTCCAACGAAAGTCCGCATCGTTGCGCTCCTCAGGCGGCGCCGCGGAAGCCCGCGCGCTTCTGTTCGATCATCTGGAAATAGCTCTCCAGCCGGTTCTTGACGTTGGCGGCGGAGAAATAGCGCGGGTCGACCAGATCGGTCTCGATGAACGCCGCCGGCTTGCCGGTGCGCTTCTCGACCTCGCGCATCATCAGGAGCTGGCCGGCGGAGAACGAATTGCAGCTCTTGATCGAATTGATCAGAAGGCCGTCCGCCTGGTATTCGTTGATATAGTTCTCCAGCATATCCACCCGCATTGGCAGGTTGCGGTTGGTGTAGACATTGAGGCAGTATTCGGCGAGCGACTCCAGCGGGCGGTCCGGATCGTGGCGGAAGCCGTAATCATAGGTGCCGCCGACCTTGGTGTAGCTCGAGGCGACGACGACCGCGCCCTCGTCGTAGAACATCTTCCAGAACTGGCGGAAATTGGTGTAGTTCGGCGGGCCTTCGACCACCAGGCGGTAGCGCTCCTGCCCCATGTTGCCATCGGGCGTCACCGGCCCCTTGCCCTGCGCGATCCGCTGCTCGACCTCGGCGCGCAGGAATTTGTAGTATTCGATCGCGTCGTCGGTGCCGCGGAAGGCGCCGAAAATCGGCCCGATGTAATAGATCCCGCCGAAATAGGCGTCGATCGGCGACGGCTTGTGCTTGGCCGATTGCAGCACCCAGACATGATCGTCCTCGGCCTTGGCGGATTTGCGCAAGTATTCGCGCAACCGGTCGATGTCGAACTTGACGCCCGAGATCCGCTCCAGCTTCGGGATCACGTCCTGCCGGAGCTGCTTGACCATGTAGCTGATCATGTCCTTGGTGATCCGGCCGTCGGCCAGATACGGCGTCTGGAACATGATGGTCTCGCATTTATACTGCCGGCGCAGCAGCTCGAACCATTTCATGAAGGTGAAGCAGCCGGTGTAGGATAGCAGCAGCACGTCCGGGTCGGGCAGCGGCTTGCCGTTCGGGCCGATATTGCCCTTGGCCATCATGCCGATATCGGATTTGACGTAGGTGCAGACGTCCTCGGAATGACCGAGCTTTTCCGCCTCCATCACGTAGCCGCCGCTTTGCCGCCGCAGCCCGTTCTGGATCGCGTTGACCTCCGGCAGGTTGTTGACCATGTCGAAGCACATCAGCAGCTCGTTGAGATTGCCCGGCACGAAGGTCGCAGCGACCTTCTCGCCGCGCTCCTTGGCGCTCGCGAGACGATCGTAGTGGGCATTGACCATCTGCTTCTGCCGCGCCATCGACGCATCCTTGATGGCTTCCGGCGGCTTGGTCTTCGGTCCGACGATGACGGTCATGCTCCGCTCCACAATTTGATCGAATCGGCGAAGGTGCCGGCCTGCTCGCGGATCGGCTGCATCTGGCCGGAGTTCTCGGCGTATTTGAACGCGATCTGCGGGATGCCGTGGCTCTTCAGCACCGCTTGCAGCATCGGCCGCTCCAGCAGGCCGGGATCGCAGAACGACGTCATGGCGAAGATCACGCCTTCGGCGCGGTTCTTTCGCACGCTGTCGACGAGATACAGCCCCTTCTTGGCCTCGTCCGGCTCGTATTTCGGCGGCGTCGATTTGGAATCGTGCAAATAGGCGCTTGCGAGATTTCGCAACGGATCGCCGTCGAGCGCGACGTCGGAATTCTCCCAGCGCGTCACCAGAATGAAGTCGTCGTCGACGATGTAGCAACCGGACAGCTCGATCGACTTGATCAGGTTCAGCGGCGGCTGCTCGCAGAACATGCCGCAGATCACCACGCGCGAATTGTCCTTGATCGGCCGCTGCTGCAGCCGCACTGCCGCCAGGTAATCGGTGAGCATCTGGTTGTGCTCCTCGACCGGGATCACCATGCCGGCGCGGAGCAGCAGATAGAGTTCCGCCGACGGCACGTTCCACGGCTCGTCGGCGCGCAGCTGATACAGCGCACGGACCAGCCGGCGGTTATCGTTGAACACCGCGATCGAGGCGCGGATCGCATCGGAGGTGATTGGCTTGCCGGTGAGGCTCGACAGCCATTCGCAGGTTTCGCGCAGCTCGCTGACATAGAACTCGCCGCCGAGATCGTCGTCGAAATTGTGCGGCAGGTCGATGTAGCGCGCGCCCTTGGATGGGAACATCAGCTTCCACATCCCCGACAGATTGCGGATCACGTCGCAGATCGATGGGAACATCATGCCGTCGACGAAGTCGAGCCGGCCGGAGACGCCAAGCTCGATGGTCGAACGCGGAATTCGGCAGATGTAGCTCTGATAGTAGGCGTCGCCGTGGATCACTTCGAGCTGGTCGCCGCCGCCGAAGATGCCGAGCGGCAGCCCGCCGGCTGCGTGCACCAGCTCCCGCGGGGCGTAGTAGGGCAGAAAACCGACCACGATCCGGCCGGGTTCGGCGCCCTTCCATTCGCGGGCGGCGGTGAAGCTGAGATCGGAGAACAGCGCCTCGCAACGGGCGATGATGTCCGCCGTGGTGTGATGCGGCCTGTCGAGCATGCCGGTCGTCCTCCCTGCCCGGCGGCTCTGCCGGGGTCGCGCTGCCGGCCTTTTTCCGGTCCGGCGATTTAAATGCAATCTAGTATTGGAATACGAAAATTAATTTGATGCGGATCAAATTTTGCGATGGAGAGCCGACACGCGACGGACGGCGCTCCGTAGCAGCGAGGCTCAGATGTCGATCGCGATCTTGCCGAACTGGCTGCCGGATTCGAGATGATCGAATGCGGCTCGGATATCGCCGAGTGGATAGTGCAGATCTATGGGCGGTGTCAGCTTTCCGGCATCGCACCAGGCGATCAGATCGGAAAGCTCACTCGGGTTGCCGAGGGTCGAGCCGAAGATCTGAAGCTGGCGGATGAATACCCGGCGCAGATCGGCCGGAGGCTGATCGCCGATCGTGGCACCGCAGGTCGCGACCCGCCCGCCGCGCACCAGCGATTTCAGCGCCGCGCTCCACATCGCACCGCCGATATTCTCGATCACCACGTCGGCGCCGCGGCCGCCGGTCAAGTCCATCACCGCGGCGGGGATCTTGTCGGCCGGCGCATCGATCACCGCATCGGCGCCGAGCGCCCGGGCCCGCGCCAGCTTGTCGGCGCTGCGGGAGGTCGCCAACACACGGGCGCCGGCGGCCGCAGCAATCTGCATCGCCGCGAGCGACACGCCGCCACCAACCCCGAACACCAGCACGGTTTCGCCCGGTTGCAGCTTCGCCTTGGTGAACAGCATCCGCCACGCCGTGAGATAGTTCACGCCGAGCGCAGCGGCCTGGGCGAAATCGAGCCGGTCAGGGATCGGCAGTGCATTTCCGGCCGGCACGCTGACATACTCGGCCATGGTGCCGTCGCGATGCTCGCCGAGCAGGCTCATCTTGGCGCACAGCACCGGCTCGCCGCAGCGGCAGAATTCGCAAGAACCGCAGACGATGCCCGGATACAGCGTCACCCGCCGGCCGATCAGCTCGGGTGCATCCGCCTCCTCGATTACGCCGGCCCCGTCGACGCCCATGATCTGCGGCAGACTGTGGGTGATGCCGGCGCCGCTGTCGCGCATGTAGAGGTCGACGCGGTTGACGGTCGCGGCGCGCATCCGCACCAGCACTTCACCCGGGCGGCGCTGCGGCGTCGGGCGATCGCCGACCTCGATCACCTCGTTGCCGCCGTGACCGGTCATGAATGCCGCCTTCATCGCCTCCGCCCTCCTCGTCTTGTTATCGCTTCCACCCGATAGACGTTGGATGACGCCCGCGCGCCTTGACCAAAGTCATTCCAGTTCCGTCGCCACAGCTTCGCCCGCAGCGCCATCGTCGAGACGCTTCATGTTGTCGAGGATCTTGAGCAGGTAGTGCAGCGCGTGGGTCACATCATTGATCGAAAAATCCCCAAGCACTTCGCCGTAATACGCCCGGATCTTCGGCTGCGCGAGCACCTCCCAGACGTGGCGGCCGGACCTGGTCATCGTCACCAGCCGTGAGCGTCGGTCGCGCTCGTCCGGAACGACCGCGACATGACCATCGCGCTCCATCCGGCTGATCAGACCAGTGAGGTTCTGCCGGCTGACCATCAGATAGCGGGCCAGATCGCCGATGCTCATGCCGTTCGCCACAGCGGGTCGCGACAGCGCTCCGAGCACCGCCCATTGCTGCGTCGTCAGCCCCTCGGCTTCGACCGCCCGCGTGCCGGTTTTATGCAACATATTGGCGCATTGATAGAGGCGAAAGAACAGCCGGTTGGCCAATTCCATCTTCGCATCTGCAGCATTATCGGCATTCGTGCGCTTATTTGCCATCATCAACCATCTTGACGCATCTTCGCAAGGCTGACTAGATATAGCAATATATTGTCCTAGTTGCCAGCTTCGACCGCGGGCTTCCTGGGGAAAAAGAGATCAGAATCAAAGAGGAGCGAGCGAGGATGGCGCGGCTGCAGAACAAAACGGCGGTGATCACGGGTGGTGGCGGCGGCATCGGCGGGGCGACGTGTCGCCGGTTTGCGCAGGACGGTGCCAAGGTCGCAGTGCTCGACCTCAATCTCGACGCCGCCGAGAAGATCGCCGGCGAGATCCGCGCCGCGGGTGGCGCGGCCGAAGCGATCCGCTGCGACATCGCCGACCGCAAAAGCGTCGACGCCGCGATCGCGACGACGACGGACAAACTCGGGCCGGTGGACATTCTGGTCAACAACGCCGGCTGGGACATCTTCAAGCCGTTCACCAAGAGCGAGCCGGGCGAATGGGAGCGACTGATCGCCATCAACCTCACCGGCGCGCTGCACATGCATCACGCGGTGCTGCCCGACATGGTCGAGCGGCGCTACGGCCGCATCGTCAACATCGCCTCAGACGCAGCGCGCGTCGGCTCGTCGGGCGAAGCTGTGTACGCCGCCTGCAAAGGCGGCCTCGTCGCATTCTCCAAGACCTTGGCACGCGAACACGCCCGCCACGGCATCACCGTCAACGTCGTCTGCCCGGGGCCGACTGACACCGCGCTGCTCGCCGGCGTGACCTCCGGCGCCGCCAATCCGGAGAAGCTGATCGAAGCCTTCACCAAGGCGATCCCACTCGGCCGGCTCGGCAAGCCCGACGATCTCGCCGGCGCGATCGCGTTCTTCGGTAGCGATGACGCCAGCTTCATCACCGGCCAGGTGCTGAGCGTCTCCGGCGGCCTGACGATGAACGGCTGAGCCCAATCAACAATAACGGGAGGATTCCGATGCAGTTCGAAGACCTGATCTATGAAATCCGCAACGGCGTGGCGTGGATCATCATCAACCGTCCGGACAAGATGAATGCGTTCCGCGGCACCACCTGCGACGAGCTGATCAAAGCGCTGTACAAAGCCGGCTACGACAAGGACGTCGGGGCGATCGTACTGGCCGGCGCCGGCGACCGCGCCTTCTGCACCGGCGGCGATCAGTCCACCCACGACGGCAATTACGACGGTCGCGGCACCGTCGGGCTACCGATGGAAGAACTGCACACAGCGATCCGCGACGTGCCCAAGCCGGTGATCGCCCGCGTCCAGGGCTATGCGATCGGCGGCGGCAATGTGCTGGCGACGATCTGCGACCTGACGATCTGCTCGGAGAAGGCGATCTTCGGCCAGGTCGGCCCGAAGATGGGCTCGGTCGATCCCGGCTACGGCACCGCGTTCCTCGCCCGCGTCGTCGGAGAAAAGAAGGCCCGCGAGATCTGGTACATGTGCCGGCGTTACTCGGGCAAGGAAGCCGAAGCGATGGGCCTCGCCAATCTCTGCGTGCCGCACGAGGAGCTCGACGCAGAGGTGCAGAAGTGGGGCGAGGAACTGTGCGAGCGGTCACCGACCGCGCTCGCGATCGCCAAACGCAGCTTCAACATGGACACCGCGCATCAAGCCGGCATCGCCGGCATGGGGATGTACGCGCTGAAACTCTATTACGACACAGAGGAATCGCGCGAAGGCGTCAAGGCGCTGCAGGAGAAGCGTAAGCCCGAATTCCGCAAGTACATCAAATAACCGCTCTCCCGCCGACGACGGCGCCGGCAACGCCGGCGCTCGAATTCTCAAGGAGGGCGAGGCATGAATCCATATTTGAATGAAGACCTCGTGGCGCTGGCCGCGCAGGCCCGGCGGTTCGCCGCCGACCGGATCGCGCCGGGATTTCAGGAACGCGACCGCACGCGGGTGCTCGACCGCGGCTTGATGAAGGCGATGGGCGAGATGGGCTTCATCGCGCCCGAACTGCCGGAAGCTTGCGGCGGGCTCGGCATGGGCAGCCTCGCGGCCGGCGTGATCCACGAGGAGATCGCGCGCGCCGACCTCAGCATGTCCTACGTCAATCTGCTCGCCTCGCTGAACGGGCAGATCCTATCGCAGCACGGCCAGCGCGAGATCGTGCAGCCGTGGCTGACGAAGCTGATCGCAGGCGACGCGCTGTTCGCGATCGCGCTGACCGAACCGCGCGGCGGCTCGGATGCGGCGAACCTGCGGCTGCGGATCGAGCGCGACAGCGACGACTACATCGTCAATGGCGAGAAGACCTCGATTTCCGCCGCCGATCAGGCCGACGCCGCGGTGGTGTTCGGCCGCACCGGCTCGATCGAGTCCGGCGCTCACGGCGTCACCGCACTGCTGATCCCGATGGACCTGCCCGGCATCACCCGCAACAGGTTCGACTGCCACGGCCAGCGCGCGATCGGCCGCGGCTCGCTGTTCTTCGAGAACGTGCGCGTCCCGGCCGCGCATCGGCTTGGCGACGAGAACAAAGGCTTCGTCCAGGTGATGCAGGGCTTCGACTTCTCGCGCGCACTGATCGGCCTGCAAGTGCTCGCAGTCGCGCGCGTCGCGCTCGAGGAAACCTGGGCGCACGTCGCCGAGCGGCAGGCGTTCGGCAAACCGCTGTCGGCGTTTCAGGGCGTGTCGCATCCGCTCGCCGACCTCGACACCCAGGTCGAGGCCGCGCGACTGCTCTGCCTGCAGGCGCTGTGGCTGAAGGACCACGGCGCGCCGCACAGTGCCGAGGCAGCAATGTGCAAATGGTGGGCGCCGAAACTCGCTTACGACGTGATCCATCAATGTCTGCTGATGCACGGCCACGGCGGCTATGACCGCGGCCCGATGGAGCAGCGGCTGCGCGACGTGCTCGGCTTTCAGATCGGCGACGGCACCGCGCAGATCATGAAGACGATCATCGCGCGCCACCGTGCCGGCCGCGCCGCAGTGCCGGCCTGAGCGGAGGTGCCGCCGAGACACTCTGCATTCATAACTAATAACTATTCCGGGGGAAACATGGAGTTCGACGCTGTTCTGCTGCCGCCACGCCGCGCCGCGAGCATCGCCGCCGGCCTGTGGCACGACCGCACCATCAATGACGATCTCGACGCCTGCGTGGCGCATTGCCCCGACAAGGTCGCACTGCCCGCGGTCCGGCTCGACGGCGGCGCGGTGCGCCGCTTCAGCTACCGTGAGCTTGCGACGCTGGCCGATCGCGTCGCGGTCGGGCTCAGCCGGCTTGGTGTCGGCCGCGGCGACGTCGTGGCGATGCAACTGCCGAACTGGTGGCAGTTCACCGCGCTATATCTCGCCTGCTCGCGGATCGGCGCGGTGCTCAACCCGCTGATGCCGATCTTCCGCGAGCGCGAACTGTCGTTCATGCTGAAGCACGGCGAAGCCAAGGTACTGGTGGTGCCGAAGAGCTTCCGTGGCTTCGATCATGAAGCCATGGCGCGCGGCCTGCAGCCCGACCTGCCAGCGCTTCGGACCATCGTAGTCGTCGATGGCGGCGGCGCGGATGATTTCGACACGCTGCTGACGACGCCCGAGTGGGAAAAGGAAGCGAACGCCGCCGCGATCCTGAGCCGCAGCCGGCCCTCCCCGGACGACATCACACAACTGATTTACACCTCCGGCACCACCGGCGAGCCGAAGGGCGTGATGCACAGCGCCAATACGCTGATGGCCAATATCGTGCCTTACGCGCAGCGGCTCGCGCTTCGCGAGTCCGACGTGATCCTGATGGCGTCGCCGATGGCACACCAGACCGGCTTCATGTACGGCCTGATGATGCCGATCATGCTGCGCGCCAGCGCAGTGTTGCAGGACATTTGGGATCCGGCGAAAGCCGCCGAGCTGATCCGCGCCGAGCGCGTCACCTTCACCATGGCGTCGACGCCGTTCCTCACCGATCTGACGCGCGTCGTGAAGGAGAGCGGCGAGCCGGTGCCGAGCCTGAAGACCTTCCTGTGCGCCGGCGCGCCGATTCCCGGGCCGCTGGTCGAACAGGCTCAGGCTGGGCTCGGCGCCAAGATCGTCTCGGCCTGGGGCATGACCGAAAACGGCGCGGTGACGCTGATCAAGCTCGACGACGATGACAAGCTCGCCTCGACCACCGACGGTTGCCCGCTGCCCGGCGTCGAGGTCAAAGTGATCGACAGCGACGGCAAGGCGCTGCCGCCGAACCAGATCGGCCGGTTGGTGGTGCGGTCGTGCTCGAATTTCGGCGGCTATCTGAAGAGGCCGAACTGGAACAGCACCGACGCCGACGACTGGTTCGACACCGGCGACCTCGCCTACATGACGGCGGACGGCTACATCCGGATCAGCGGCCGCAGCAAGGACGTGATCATCCGCGGCGGCGAAAACATCCCGGTCGTCGAGATCGAGGCGCTGCTCTACAAGCATCCCGCCGTCGCCTAGGTGGCGATCGTGGCCTATCCGGACGACCGGCTCGGCGAACGCGCCTGCGCCGTGGTGGTGCCGAAGACCGGGGCGAGCATCGACTTCGCCGCGATGGTCGAGTTCCTCAAGGCGCAGAAGCTGGCGCTGCAATACATCCCCGAGCGCCTCGTGGTTCGCGACGCGATGCCGGCAACACCGTCCGGCAAGATCCAGAAATTCCGGCTGCGCGAGATGCTGCAGCAGGACGATCTTTAGACCACACACCGACCACGGAGCACGACCTTGTCGTCCAATCCCATTATCACCGAAACTCAGGGCCGGGTCGGCATCATCACGCTGAACCGGCCGGAAGTCCTCAACGCGCTGAACGACGCGCTGATGGATGCGCTCGGCGCGGCGCTGCTGGCGTTCGACGCCGACGACGGCATCGGCGCGATCGTGATCACCGGAAATGCCCGCGCGTTCGCGGCAGGCGCCGACATCGCCTCGATGGCCGCGTGGAGCTATAGCGACGTCTATGGCTCGAACTTCATCACCCGCAATTGGGAGACCATCCGCCGAGTGCGCAAGCCGGTGCTGGCCGCGGTGGCGGGGCTTGCCTATGGCGGCGGCTGCGAACTGGCGCTCGCCTGCGACATCGTGATCGCCGGCCGCAGTGCCAAATTCGCGCTGCCGGAAATCAAGCTCGGCCTGCTGCCCGGAGCGGGCGGCACGCAACGCCTGCCGCGCGCGATCGGCAAGGCAAAAGCCATGGACATGTGCCTGTCGGCGCGACCGCTCAACGCCGAAGAGGCCGATCGCTACGGCCTGGTATCGCGCGTCGTCGATGACGACAAGCTGCGCGACGAGACCGTGGCGCTGGCCAGCACGATCGCGGCGTTCTCCGCCCCGGCGCTGATGGCGCTGAAGGAAAGCCTCAACCGCACCTTCGAGAGCACGCTCGCCGAAGGCATCCTGTTCGAGCGCCGCGAGCTGCATGCCCGCTTCGCCAGCGCCGACGCCCACGAGGGCATTCAGGCTTTCCTGGAAAAGCGGGCGCCGCGCTTCACCCACCGATAGTCGTTCTGTTCTTTGGTGGAATCGGGGCTGCGCTAATCCTCGTTTCTCGCGCCAGGGCCACGGAACGCTGCTGCGTTCCGTGGCCCTGTAATCGTTCGCGGCAGATCAGACGAAGCGGAAG
>NZ_QPFS01000072.1:0-24767 GCF_010906995.1 Rhodopseudomonas sp. WA056
GCGAAACGCCGGCTGCGTCGCCTGCTCCCGCCACGCCCCCGGCTCCGTCAGCGACCCAGACCCCGGCGGCGCCGGTCGCTCCGGCGCCGGTGCAGACCGCCGATCCGTTCGGAGAAGAGAGCACGCTGGAGCCGAAGACGGTGGTGATCCTGAAGGGCAAGGCGAACTGGGACAACGCCTTCGACAGCCTGATGGATGCGTTCAAGGCGCTGACCGCGCTGCTCGACAAGCAGGGCATCGCGCCGAACGGCGACCCGATGATCGTCTACACCTCGACGGATGATTCCGGCTTCACCTTCCAGGCCCAAATTCCGGTGCCGCAGGAGCCGAAGAACCTCGCCAAGTCGATGAGCATCGGCAAATCGCCCGACGGCAAGGCGCTGAAATTCGTCCACCGCGGCTCCTACGACAACATGGACAACACCTACGAGGCGATCACCAACTTTCTCGACGACAAGAAGCTGGAAGCCAAGGACACCTTCATCGAGGAGTACGTCACCGACCCGCTGAAGACAGCCGAAGACAAGCTGGTGATCAACGTTTACGTGCCGATGAAATGAACATGCTCCGCTCGCTCTCCATCGCTGCTGCCTGCTGCCTGATCGTCGCGCTTCCGGCCCGCGCTCAGGACGCCCCGCCTCCGGGCATCGTCATGCGCGGCGAAGCCCACAAATCGGTCGCGCCCGACACCGCGCTGATCGAAGCCGGAGTGTCGAACTTCGCCAAGTCGGCCCGCGCCGCGGCGGAAGCCACCAATCTGGCGATCGGCAAGGTGCTGCTGGAGTTGAAGAACGCCGGCATCGACGGCAAGGACATCCAGACCTCGCAATTGTCGCTGCAGCCGCAATATGCCGACCGTCCCGGCCCGAGCGAGGTCACCGGCTATGTGGCCAAGAATATCGTGTCGGTGCGTGTCCGCGACATCGCGGCGGTGGCGGGCATTCTCGATCGGCTGGTGACGGCCGGCGCCAACGAGGTCCGCGGCATCAGCTTCACGGTCAGCAACGCATCGAAACTGCTCGATGAAGCGCGGACCGAAGCGGTCGCCGATGCGCGCCGCAAGGCCGAGATCTACGCCCGCGCCGCCGGTCTCGCGCTCGGCGCGCCGCAGTCGATCGCGGAAGATTCCGGCCCCGGCGTGATGCCGATGCGCAAGATGGCGGCCGACTTTGCCGCCGGTGCTCAGGTCGCGCCGGGCGAGCAAACCCTGAACGTGTCGGTCATGGTGAACTGGGGCATCAAGGCGCAGTAAGCGCGGCGCTCACAGCTCGAACACCTGCCCGGGTTTGAGCACCGCAAACCGGTCGCGCGGGATGCCGCCGGCGTCGAGCGCCGCATACAGCGCCTGCTCGGGGGCATCGATCGCCTCGTCGGTGAGCTGGAAGGTACCGTGGTGATTGGCGAGCGCGCGTTCGGCGCCGCAATCGGCCAGCGCCTTCACGGCATCGGCCGGGTTCATGTGCTGATCCTGCATGAACCAGCGCGGCTCGTAGGCACCGATCGGCAGGATCGCCAGCTTCAGCGGCGCGTGAGCGTCGCGGACGCGGCGGAAATGCCTGCCGTCGCCATAACCGGAATCGCACACCACGTAGATCTTGCCGGCGGGCGTTTCGAGCACGAAGCTCGCCCACAGTGCGCGGTTGCGGTCGAACAGCCCGCGCGCGGTCCAGTGCCGGGTCGGCACCAGCGTCATGGCGACGCGATCATTCAGTTCGACGCGGTCGCTCCAGTCGTAGGCTTCGGCGCGGATCGTGGCATCGTGCGCCGTCATCGTCAGATCGTTGCCGAGCGGCGTGATCACCCGCGGCCCATGCGCAGCGGCAAGCCGCGACAGCGTAGCCAGGTCGAGATGGTCGTAGTGGCCGTGTGACACCAGCACCACGTCGATCTTCGGCAGGCGGTCGAACGCGATGCCCGGATCGTTGTGCCGCTTCGGCCCGGCGAAGCTGACCGGCGACACCCGCTCCGACCATACCGGGTCGATCAGGATGTTTAGTCCGGCGGTCTGGATCAGCCAGCTCGCATGGCCGACGTAAACCAGCCGGACGCCGGCACCGTCCACACGCGGCGGCGGGGTGTCGGCGAACGGGCTCGGCGCCCACTCCGGCCATTGCGCCGGCTTGTGGCTGAACCGCCAGCGCATCACCTCCCAGAAGCTCTTCGGCGGCGCGCCATCGGGATCGAAGAAGCGCGTGCCATCGAAGTGATCGGTGACCGGGCCTTGGTAATAGCTCATGCGGGAGATCCAGAGGGAGGAAAGCCCGGCCGTGGCGGCAAGGCCGGCGGCTGTCGCCAGCAGACGGCGGCGCGTGATCAGGCTCATCCGCTCATGCGCCGACCAGCGTGACGCCTTCGGCGGTCGCCGCCCGGACCAATGCCGCGTCGAGCGTCGCCAGCCCGATCCGCTCGCGCTGCGCCAGCTCGAGATAGGCGGCGTCGTAGAAGCTGAGTTGATGGCGCCGCGCAAGCTGCATGACTGCGTCGCCGACAGGCAACGGCGCAACGCGGAGCGGGAGACTATCGAGGAATGCCAGGAATTGAGCCGACTGTTCCGGACTCGTTCGGCCGCGGCGCTCACCCTTCAAGAGCACTTGGCGGACTTCAAACCACCAGATTAGCGGGACAACCGCGCCCTCGTGCTCGAACCTCGCAAGCGCCGCATCGGCGGTCGAGTTTCGCTCGTCCGGGAAATGCCAAACGGCCATGAGCGAGACATCGATCACGAATGGCATCGCTATTCGCGACCTTCATTCTTCCAAGCAATGATCTCGTCGATCGTCGCCCCAGCCGCGCCGCTCCGCAATGCGCGGATGCCTTCAATCGCTTGGCGAGCTTCCTCTCTTCGCTTCTCGTCGAACGGTGGCGCCAGTTCGGCCTCGCTGACACCCTCGCGGCTGATCGTGACGGTTTCGCCACGCTCGACCTCATCGAGCAGTTTCGCGATATTGGCCCGCGCATCTGCCAAGCTGACGTGCTTCATGACCTTGGACCTCGTTAAGCTCTCGAAATATAGCGTCTTTCCGCGTAGTCGGGAGTCCCACCAAGGCACCGGAGTGCCGGATTTCTTGACTTCGGGGCGACGTGGCGTCTAGATGCGCGCGAAATCTCGAAAAGTGCTCTTTTCGATCCGCCGCCCGGTCCTGTGAGGCCGGAGGTCAACGTCCGACAGCGCGATGCGCCCTCGGGCGCCATAAGTGTTTGGTTTTGTAGGCCTTTCGCCGGAAGGCCGTCGCTGGAATTGGGCCGATGTTCGACAATCTGTCGGAAAAGCTGGGTGGCATTCTCGATCGGCTGACCGGGCGCGGTGCGCTCAGCGAGGCCGATGTCGACGCGGCGATGCGCGAAATCCGCCGCGCGCTGCTGGAAGCCGACGTCGCGCTCGAAGTGGTGCGCTCGTTCACCGAGCGGGTCCGCGAGCAGGCGGTCGGCGCCACCGTCGTCAAATCGGTCAAGCCCGGCCAGATGGTGGTCAAGATCGTCAATGACGAACTGATCGCCACGCTCGGTGCCGAGGTCCAGTCGATCGATCTGAACGCCGTGCCGCCGGTGCCGATCATGATGGTCGGTCTGCAGGGTTCAGGTAAGACCACCACCACCGCCAAGCTGGCGCGCCGCATGACTGAGCGCGACAAGCGCAAGGTGCTGATGGCCTCGCTCGACGTCTATCGCCCGGCCGCGATGGAGCAGCTCGCGGTGCTCGGCCGCGATCTGTCGATCGACACGCTGCCGATCGTCGCCGGTCAGCAGCCGCCGGATATCGCGCGGCGCGCGATGGAAGCCGGCAAGCTCGGCGGCTACGATGTCGTGCTGCTCGATACCGCCGGCCGCACCACGCTCGACGAAGAGATGATGACCGAGGCGGCTGAGATCAAAGCCGCCGCCAATCCGCACGAAGTGCTGCTGGTCGCCGACTCGCTGACCGGTCAGGATGCCGTCAACCTCGCCCGCGCGTTCGATCAGCGCGTCGGCCTCACCGGCATCGTGCTGACCCGAATCGACGGCGACGGCCGCGGCGGTGCCGCGCTGTCGATGCGCGCCGTCACCGGTAAGCCGATCAAGCTGATGGGCACCGGTGAAAAGACCGATGCGCTCGAAGACTTCCATCCGAGCCGGATCGCCAGCCGCATCCTCGGCATGGGCGATATCGTCTCGCTGGTCGAGAAGGCTGCGGCGACGCTGGATGCCGAAAAGGCCGCCGCCGTCGCCGAGAAGATGCGCAAGGGCAAGTTCGACCTGACCGACTTGCGCGATCAGTTGCTGCAGATGACCAAGATGGGCGGCATCGGCGGGCTGATGGGCCTGATGCCCGGCATCTCCAAGATGAAGAACCAGATCGCCGCCTCCGGCATCGACGACAAGGTGCTCAAGCGCCAGGTCGCGATCATCGATTCGATGACCCGCGAGGAACGCAAGAACCCCGACATCCTCAAGGCCAGCCGCAAGAAGCGGATTGCCGCCGGCGCCGGCATCAAGGTCGAGGACGTGAACAAGCTGCTGAAGATGCATCGCAACATGGCCGACATGATGAAGGCCGTGGGTCGCGGCAAGGGCGGCCCGATGGCCGGCTTCGCCAAGGCGATGGGCTTCGGCGGCGGCCTGCCCTCGCCCGACGAGATCAAGGCGATGCAGGAAAAGATGAAGAGCGGCGACATGCCCGAGGGCCTGCCGGAGCTGCCGAAGGACCTGCCGGCCTCGCTGCGCGGCGGCATGCCCAATCTGCCGGGCCTTACCGGCCTGTCCGGCAAGCCGACGCTACCGGGCCTCGGCGGCCTGTTCGGGAAGAAGAAATGAGCCCGAGCACTCCATCTCTTTTGTCATTCCGGGGCGCCGCGCAGCGGCGAACCCGGAATCTCTCTCTCGCAGAACAGCTCGGGATTCCGGGTTCGCGCTTCGCGCGCCCCGGAATGACGAACTAATCATTTAGTCACAATCACACACGAACCCCACCTAGGAGATCCGCAATGTCCGTCGTCATCCGCCTCGCGCGCGCTGGTACCAAGAAGCGCCCGTTCTATCACGTCGTCGTCGCCGACTCGCGCTTTCCGCGCGACGGCCGCTTCATCGAGCGTCTCGGCTACTTCAACCCGCTGATGGCCAAGGACAACGAAGCCCGCTTGAAGCTCGACCTCGACAAGGTCAAGGACTGGCTCGCCAAGGGCGCGCAGCCGTCGGACCGCGTGGCCCGCTTCCTCGACACCGCTGGTGTCCGCAAGCGTGAAGCCCGCAACAACCCGGAGAAGGCGGTGCCGCGCAAGGAGCGCAAGGCCGCCGACGGCAAGTAAGCGGGGCGGTTGATGCCGTCCGGGCTCACCTGCGTCGCCCGGCAAGTCTGCGTCGCGCGAATCGGCGCGCCGCATGGCGTGCGCGGTGCGGTGCGGCTGTGGAGCTTCACCGCCGATCCGTTCGCCGTGACCGACTACGGTCCGCTTCAGACCAAGGACGGCGCGCGCCAGTTCGAGATCGCCAGCGCACGCGAGGCCAAGAGCCATCTGGTGGTGACGCTGAAGGGCGTCACCACGCGCGACGAGGCCGAACGGCTGAACGGCGTCGAACTCTACGTGGCACGCGACAGGCTGCCGCCGACCGAGGCCGACGAGTACTACCACGCCGACCTGATCGGGCTCGCCGCCGTCACCACGGCGGGCGACGCGCTCGGCAAGGTGGTGGCGATCCATAATTTCGGCGCCGGCGACATCATCGAAATCGCACCGCCGTCCGGGCCGACGCTGCTGCTGCCGTTCACCAATGCGGTGGTGCCGACCGTCGACCTGGCGAGCGGAAAGGTCGTGATCGAACCGCCGAACGAGATCGAAGGCGACACGCCGAACCATCCGGAGGCGTGAGCCTCCAGTCACAGCCGTCATGCCCGGGCTTGTCCCGGGCATCCACGTCTGTGTTCGTCGCTATGCTGCAGAGTCGTGGATGGCCGGGACGAGCCCGGCCACGACGACGCATTGCCGAGATCATGACCTGGCGCGCCACTGTCCTCACCCTGTTTCCGGAGATGTTTCCCGGCCCGCTCGGCGTCAGCCTGGCGGGGCGGGCGCTGGCGTCCGGGCTGTGGGGCCTGGAGGCGCGCGATATCCGGGACTCGGCCACTGACCGACACCGCAGCGTCGACGACACCCCGGCGGGCGGCGGCCCCGGCATGGTGCTGCGGGCGGACGTGCTGGCTGCCGCAATCGACGCCGTGGACGCGGCTGCGGACCGGCCGCGTTTGGTCATGAGCCCGCGCGGCCGGCCATTGACCCAGGCCCGCGTCGCCGAGCTGGCGGCCGGCCCCGGGCCGCTGATCGTCTGCGGCCGGTTCGAGGGGATCGACCAAAGGGTGATCGACGCCCGCGGGCTCGAGGAGGTCTCGATCGGCGATTACGTGCTGTCGGGCGGCGAGATCGCCGCGATGGCCCTGATCGACGCCTGCGTCCGGCTGCTGCCCGGGGTGATGGGCAAGCTGGAATCTTCGACCGACGAGAGCTTTTCGGCCGGTCTGCTGGAATATCCGCAATACACCCGGCCGCAGAGTTTCGAGGGACGCCCGATCCCCGAGGTGCTGCTGTCGGGCGACCACGCCAAGGTGGCGGCGTGGCGGCTCGGCGAAGCCGAGGCCCTGACCAAGGCCCGGCGGCCGGATTTGTGGGCCGCTAAGCCGGCGCAAACCATTCGGGCAAAGGGCGAATCGCAAAAAACGCCAAAAAACAAGACGGACGGGTGACAAACCCCCAGGATTGCCGTATAGCACCGCCAAATCCGTGCAATGGCAGGACAATGGATCTTTGCGCAGCCCGCGCCGGGATGGTCGGGCGCGCCGCCGATGGAGAATTATCGATGAACCTGATTCAGACGCTCGAAAAAGAGCAGTTCGACAAGCTGTCGGCCGGCAAGACGATTCCGGAGTTCGGTCCCGGTGACACCGTGATCGTCAACGTCAAGGTCGTCGAAGGCGAGCGTTCGCGCGTGCAGGCCTATGAAGGCGTCTGCATCGGCCGCTCCGGCGGCGGCATCAACGAGAGCTTCACGGTGCGCAAGATCTCGTACGGTGAGGGCGTGGAGCGCGTGTTCCCGCTGCTGTCGCCGATGATCGACTCGATCAAGGTTGTGCGCCGCGGCAAGGTGCGTCGCGCTAAGCTGTATTACCTGCGCAACCTGCGCGGCAAGTCGGCCCGCATCGTCGAGAAGAAGCAGGACCGCACCGCTGCGGTTGCTGCGGCCGAGTAATCGGCGCTTCGACATTTTGGTTTTTCGAAAGCGCGGCCTTCGGGTCGCGCTTTTTTGTTGCGCCTGCGCTGAGCGCGGGCCTGCACGGCGAAACGTTGTGGCCCTGCCGCGACGTGCTATATGGATGGAATGTTTCCAAACCGCCGCCGCGCCTCGAAGATTGTGCTCGACGACCGCAGCCGCCTGCCGTGGCGGTTCTTCGGCCGGCTGACCACGGCCGCGCTGATTAGCTGATCAGCCGACGGCGCATTCGCGCCGCGCGATCCTGCTCACTTCGACAATTCAAAGATCCTTCCGAAGGACCGACACCATGTCCGCCAAGCCCACCACGCTGTACGACAAGATCTGGAACGACCATCTGGTCCACGAGGCCGAAGACGGCACCTGCCTGCTGTATATCGACCGCCATCTGGTGCACGAAGTCACTTCGCCGCAGGCGTTCGAAGGTCTGCGCACCGCCGGCCGCAAGGTGCATGCGCCGGAGAAGACGCTGGCGGTGGTCGATCACAACGTGCCGACCACGGATCGCTCCAAGCCCAATCCGGATCCGGAAAGCGCCGAGCAGATCGCCGCGCTGGCCGAGAACGCCCGCGACTTCGGCATCACCTACTACAACGAGTTCGACAAGCGTCAGGGCGTGGTCCACGTCATCGGCCCGGAGCAGGGCTTCACGCTGCCGGGCACCACGATCGTCTGCGGTGACAGCCACACCTCGACCCACGGCGCGTTCGGCGCGCTGGCGCACGGCATCGGCACCTCCGAGGTCGAGCACGTGCTGGCGACCCAGACGCTGATCCAGAAGAAGGCCAAGAACATGCGGGTGACTGTCGACGGCCGTTTGCCGGACGGCGTCACCGCCAAGGACGTGATCCTGGCGATCATCGGTGAGATCGGCACCGCGGGCGGTACCGGCTACGTGCTGGAATATGCCGGCGACGCGATCCGCTCCCTGTCGATGGAAGGCCGCATGACGGTCTGCAACATGTCGATCGAAGGCGGCGCCCGCGCCGGCCTGATCGCGCCGGACGAGCGCGCCTATGAGTTCCTGAAGGGCCGTCCGCTGGCGCCGAAGGGCGAGGCCTGGGACGCGGCGATGCGCTATTGGGACACGCTGCGCTCCGACGACGGCGCGCATTTCGATCACGAGCTGAAGCTCGACGCCGCTGCGCTGCCGCCGATCGTCACCTGGGGCACCAGCCCCGAGGACGTGATTTCGGTCACCGGCCGCGTGCCGAACCCGGGCGACATCGCCGATGAAGCCAAGCGGCTCTCCAAGGAGCGCGCGCTGGCCTATATGGGTCTGACCCCGGGCACCAAGATCACCGACATCAAGATCGACCGGATGTTCATCGGCTCCTGCACCAACGGCCGCATCGAGGACCTGCGCGCCGCCGCCAAGGTCGCCGAGGGCAAGACCGTCAACGCCAACGTCAACGCGATCATCGTGCCGGGTTCCGGTCTGGTGAAGGAGCAGGCCGAAGCCGAGGGGCTGGACAAGATCTTCATCAAGGCCGGCTTCGAGTGGCGCGAGCCGGGCTGCTCGATGTGCCTGGCCATGAACCCCGACAAGCTGGCGCCGGAAGAGCGCTGCGCCTCGACCTCGAACCGCAACTTCGAGGGCCGTCAGGGCTTCAAGGGCCGCACCCATCTGGTGTCGCCGGCGATGGCCGCCGCCGCCGCGATCGCCGGCCACTTCGTCGACATCCGCGACTGGCACTGACGACGGCGATCCGGCTCGCAGCCGGACTTCTTGAGTCTTCGTTCGACAAAACAGCGAACAGGCGTCCCTCGGGGCGCCTGTTCTGCTTTGCGGATCGCGTCGCGCTCAGAATTGCACGTGGCGATGGCCAAACGAGCGATCAGAACGCGCTCCCAGGCTTACCACGACGGCCCGAGGCCCCAGCCGAAGCCGAACGGGAAGAACGGCGACACCGGGTCGGGCCGGTACCAATGCGGGTGGGCATTGTAGTCGTAGGCGCCGCGCGGCGCGTAAACATGGGTCCGGCGCGGTGCCGGAGACCGCCGGGCGTGGCGCCGCTGTTCGACCCGATGCCGCCGCTGCCGCGCGCCGACGTCGGTCGGTTGCGAGGCCGTCACCACCGGCACCTGGTCCGAAACCGATGGGTTTGCGTCGGCCGGGCCTGCCGCCCCGAGCGCCGCCGCCATAATGGCCGCTCCGATCCATGCTCGCATCGTCACCTCCATCGGTCGCAGGTGCGGATGATGTCGGCCTCCGCGGCAGAATTGCAACCTTCCCGACGACAACGGGCCCGTCCTGCGGGCCCGTTGGTAACTGTTCGGTATCAGCGCCAGTGGCGGTGATGACGGTAGTGGTGGCGGTGATGCCGGTAGTGCCGCGGCGGAGCGTAGTAGCGCCGAACGTGATGGTGACGGTACGCGCGAGGGTGGTGCCGGTGGTAGTGACGATGGCGGCGGTACTGTACCTCGGTCACCTCCGGCATCGCGCCGCGTTGGACCGCGGTCGCAATGCCCGGGGTCGCCAGCGGCGCCGCCTGCGCGCGGTCGCCGGGCGCCGCGATCAGCAACAGGCCGGCGATTGCAGCCAGGCCGGCGAATTTCCAGATTTTCATACGTGACTCCTTGGTTGGCGACGTGCGTCCTCCCGCCGGGCGGTCGGCGTGCGTGCCGCGAGGCATGACCCCCTGACGATCAGGCTGAAGGGCGCGACGTGAATGCGGAGTGAATGCGTCCCCGCGCGACGGCAATGCGCGATGTACAGCCGAAGTTCCGAGCCGCGAGCGGCTTTGCTCGGTACCGGGCGTACCGAATGGCGGCCGGGATCGTGCCGCCGTCAGGAACCTGCGGCGCTCAGCCGCGCCGCCAGAAACAATTCATCCGCGGCACGATGACGGTGCCGCTCGGCCGATATTCCTGCACATAGGTCGCGCTGCAGTCGCGCACCGCATTGCGGCCGGGATCGTAGCGCGGAACCACGCCGTCGCCGTCGTCGCGCGGATAGATCGGCAGGCGCCGCGGCGGCCGGGCACGCTCCTGCGCCGAAAAGTCGGTCGAGCGCTCGGCACTTGCCGGAGCGGCCTGTTGGGCCTGCGCCGAGGCGGCCGTCGGCAGGCCCAAAGCCAGCGCCAGCCCGAGCGTTGCCGCCGCGATCGTGACCCGCTCCATCTCCACCCGATACATGCTGCCATCCGCCCCTTCAAAGCCCCGCGGCAACGTCCCCGATCGCGGCGCCGTCGTCAACCGCAAGCCGCTTGCCGCCCCCGGCCGATCGCGTACAACGGCGGTCATGTGGATCGCCGCCAAAGCCCCGTCGCTGGCCGAACTGGAACAGATGGCGCACGAGATGTTCGCCAAGCTGCCGGCCGAGTTCCGTTCGCTGTGTGAGGACGTCGTCATCAGGGTCGACGATTTCGCCACCGAGGAGGTGCTCGATGAGCTGGGGGCGGAAAGCGAATTCGATGTGCTCGGCCTGTTCCAGGGCATCGGCCTGCCGCAGCGTTCCAGTCAGGACGTCGCGCCGATGCCCAACATGATCTGGCTGTACCGTCGTCCGATCCTGGATTATTGGGCCGACCACGACGACAGCCTCGGGGAGATCGTCCGCCACGTGCTGGTTCACGAGATCGGCCACCATTTCGGACTGTCGGACGACGACATGGAGGCGATCGAGGCCAAGGCCGACGACTGATCGCAGCGGGACCGTCTTCCCTATCCGACGCTTGACCGCCCGTGACGGGGCGCTATGACCTTTCACCAAATCCCGGAGACCTGACGATGGACAAGTTCACCACGCTGGAAGGCGTCGCGGCGCCGCTGAAGATCATCAATGTCGACACCGACATGATCATCCCCAAGCAGTATCTGAAGACCATCAAGCGCACTGGTCTCGGCAAGGGCCTGTTCTCGGAGCAGCGCTACAAGGACGACGGCAGCGAGAACCCGGATTTCATCCTCAACAAGCCGGCCTATCGCGGCGCCAAGATCCTGGTCGCCGGCGACAATTTCGGCTGCGGTTCGAGCCGCGAGCACGCCCCCTGGGCGCTGCTCGATTTCGGCATCCGCTGCGTGATCTCGACCTCGTTCGGCGACATCTTCTACAACAACTGCTTCAAGAACGGCGTGCTGCCGATCCGGGTGTCGCAGGCCGATCTCGACAAGCTGTTCGACGATGCCGAGCGCGGCGCCAACGCCACGATGACGATCGATCTGCCGGCGCAGGAAATCCGCGGCCCGGACGGCGGTGCGATCAAGTTCGAGATCGACCCGTTCCGCAAGCACTGCCTGATCAACGGCCTCGACGACATCGGCCTGACGCTGGAAAAGAAGCCGTCGATCGACGCATATGAGACCAAGCTGAAGACCGAGCGCGCCTGGGCGTAACGCCTCGGCTCTCCCTGCCCGGGGTGGGAGACGTCCGCGGCGGCCGCTTTTGCTCGGTCGGACTGGGCGCGGATCAAGCTTTGTGATGGCCGGGCTCGCCCCGGCCATTTTCGTCTTTGTCGGAACGTCGGCCGCGAGGCGTGCAGTCACGGGTCCAGGCAGCACCTCGAGCTGGTCTGTGCCTGACATCGTTGGTTGAGTTTCAACCAGGCCCTTAGGCTCCCTGGAGCGGCACCGCACCGGTCAATCTACGAACCGCGCTATGCGACCACGCAATTGCGTCTGCGCTCGCTTCGAGGTTCTTCCACGGCGCCGACGCTTGCATCGGCCGGAGGCGCCGCCTCGTCTGATCGAGTGCAATGACGATGCCATATGTGACGCGGATTCGATTCGCGATCGTGCCACGATGGTCGTATGGACTCCCGCGCCGCGTCGTCGCAATCCATGCCGTGCTACGCGGCTCGAAGCCGCAAGCGGCGGCGCGCGCGTCACCCGGCCTCGCCGGGAACTAATCGTTCGGAAGTACGCCGCAATTCTTGCGAACTAGAAGTAATCGAACGGCGACGCCGCATCTTCGATACGGCCGTGTTCGTGCGCCTGTGACATGAGGAAATCTGTCGGTCGCACGTAGAATTTTCGCGTCTCGATTTTGCTTGGCGTAACGTCGTCTTAAGCCGGCGGAACTAATCCGATCGAAATCTGATCCTCCCGAGACGAACGTCATGAAAATCCGTCTGTCGATCACGACGATGATCGTCACTTTCGCCGTGGTTGTTCTGGTCAGCATCACGGCGATGCTGACAGTCAATCTGCTGGCGCTCAATCAGTTGCGTATCGGCGGGCCACTGTATTCGCAGATCAAGCTGGGCAACGATCTGGTCGCCGACATCCTGCCGCCGCCGGCCTATGTGATCGAAGCCTATCTCGAAACGACGCTGGCGCTGCGCCGACCGGCCGAATGGAGCGCGCATGCGTCCAAGCTCGAACAGCTTCGCCGCAATTATCTGGACCGGCACAGATACTGGTCGGCCTCCGGGCTCGAACCTACGTCGAAGGCACGGCTGACCGTCGATTCCGATGCCGAGGTGCAGAAGTTCTGGACGGTGGCCGAGCAGGAGCTGATCCCGGCGCTGCGAGCCGGCGACCAGGCGGCGGCGGAAGCCGCCTATGCGAAGCTGGAAAAGGCCTACGCGGCTCACCGCGTCATCATCGACGACATCGTCGAGCGCGCTCACGTGGCAAATGCCGAACTGGAAACTGAAGCCGCTCGCCAGGTCGGGAGTTACTCGACCATCGTTTGGATTCTGTCCGGCTTTGCAGTGCTTCTGATCGGGCTCGGGGTCGCCGGATTGGCGTTCGGCATGGTCCGGCCGCTGGTGCGGCTCACCGCCGCCATGCAGGCGATGGCTGCCGGCGTCCGCGATGTGGTGATCCCGGGTGCCGGGCGCAGCGACGAAATCGGCGGGATGGCAAAGGCGATCGCCGCGATCAAGACCAACGCCGAGCACAAGGCCGGCGAAGAGGCCGCCGAAAAGAGTCGGCAGGAGCACCTTGCCGCCGAGCGGCGCAGGGCCGATATGGCGCGGCTCGCCGACGGCTTTGAAGACGCGGTCGGCGAGATCATCAAGACGGTGTCGGCTGCCGCAAACGAGCTGGAGGCGGCTGCGCACTCCCTGTCCTCCACTGCGGCGCGCTCGCTCGATCTCGCGGCCGGCGTCGCGGAGTCGTCGCAGGAGGCGTCCGCCGGCGTGCAGTCGGTGGCGTCCGCCAGCGAGGAACTGACCGCGTCGGTACACGAGATCGGGCGGCAGGTGCAGACTTCTGCCACGGTAGCCAATGAAGCCGCCGATCAGGCGCGCCGGACCAATGAACGGGTCGGCGAATTGTCGGCGGCCGCGGCGCGGATCGGCGACGTCGTCGAGCTGATCAGCACGATCGCGGGCCAGACCAACCTGCTGGCGCTCAATGCCACCATCGAAGCGGCGCGGGCCGGCGACGCCGGCCGTGGCTTCGCGGTGGTCGCGGCGGAGGTCAAGGCTCTGGCCGAACAGACCGGCAAGGCGACCGGCGAGATCGGCCAGCAGATCACCGGCATTCAGGCGGCGACCGGCGAGTCGGTTGCGGCCATCAAGGAGATCTGCTCGATCATCGGCCAGATGTCGGAGATCTCCTCCTCGATCGCGTCCGCGGTCGAAGAGCAGGGCATGGCCACCAAGGATATCGCCGTCAACATCCAGCACGCCGCCCACGGCGCTTCGCAGGTCGACGCCGATATCGCCCGCGTTCAGGCCGGCGCCCGCGAGACCGGCGCGGCCTCGGTCCAGGTGCTCTCCGCGGCGCAATCGCTGTCGAGCGAAAGCAGCCGCCTGCGCGCCGAGGTCGGCAATTTCCTGGCCTCGGTGCGGGCGGCCTGACGAGCGCGCTGCTACCAGCCACAAACACCGTCATTCCGGGTTCGCTCACTTCGTGAGCGCCCCGGAATGACTGCCAAGTTGCTGATGCCCGTTAACGGCCTTAATGGCCCGCCGTTTCGATCGCATCCGCGATCGCAATCGTCTTCCTGGCGATCTCGGCGTGCAGCCGTTCGACCATGCGGCCGTCGAGCTGGATCGCGCCGCGGCCCTGGTTCTCCGGGCGCTCGAACGCGGCGAGGATCTTGCGGGCCTGCGCGACGTCTTCCGCCGGCGGCGTAAAGGCGGCGTTGCAGGCGTCGATCTGGCCGGGATGGATCAGCGTCTTGCCGTCGAACCCGAGATCGCGGGCCTGCGCGCACTCTTCGGACAGGCCGTCGACATTGCCGATGTCGCTGTACGGACCATCCAGCGCGATCAGGCCGTGAACCCGGGCGGCGAGCACGCAACGCGTGATCATCGGCAGCATGGTGGAACGCCCGGGCAGCATCCGGATGCCGGTCTCGCGCGAGATGTCGTTGGGGCCGAACACGAAGCCTTCCAGCCGGGACTTGGCATCGTGCTTCTGCGCCGCCAGTTCCTCGGCGTGCAGCACGCCGCGCGCGGTCTCGATCATGATCCAGACCCGGATCGACGGATCGGCGCCGAGTTCGGCGAGCCTGTTGCCGACGGTGGCGATGTCCTCGATGGTCGAGACCTTCGGCACCAGAATGCCGTCGGGCCCGGCCTTTGCGGCCATCGCGACGTCGTCCTGCCACCACGCGGTGTCGAGCGCGTTGATCCGCACCAGCACCTCGCGCTTGCCGTAGCCCTTGGCCGCCACCGCAGCGGCGATCTGGTCGCGCGCGACATCCTTGGCGTCCGGCGCCACCGCGTCTTCGAGGTCCAGGATCAGGCCGTCGGCGGGCAGCAGCCGGGCTTTTTCGAGCGCTCGCGCGTTCGATCCCGGCATGAACAACAGGCTGCGGCGCGGTCGGATCATGGTTCCCCCCTGGCGATACGAAAATCGCCCGAGGCGATAGCATCCCGGCCGCCGGGCCGGAAGGCTTGTTCGCGGTCGCATCCTGTGATTATCGGTGCGGGATCAGGCGCGCGCGTATCCTGGTCGCATCGCATCCCGCTCGCATACGCGCCATTGTCCACCATGGAGAGACCGCGCCGATGACCTCTTTTCCGACGTCCCTGATCTCGGGCTACGAAGCGTTCCGAAGCCAGCGGCTGCCGACCGAGCAGAGCCGCTATCGCGAACTCTCCGAGCGCGGTCAGTCGCCGGAGGTGATGGTGATCGGCTGCTGCGACAGCCGCGTCTCGCCGGAGGTGATTTTCGACGCCGGGCCGGGTGAGATCTTCGTGGTGCGCAACGTCGCCAATCTGGTGCCGGTGTACGAGCCCGACGGCGGCGCCCACGGCGTTTCGGCAGCGCTGGAATTCGCCGTGCAGGTGCTCAAGGTGAAGCACATCGTGGTGCTCGGCCATGCCCAGTGCGGCGGCATCAAAGCCTTTACCGACAAAACCCCGCCGCTGACCGAGAGCGATTTCATCGGCCGCTGGATGCAGATGTTCACCAAGCCCGGCGAAGTCGTCGAAAAGCGCGACCACGAAACCGTGCAGGACTTCCGCACCCGGATCGAGAAGGCCGCGGTGTTCCGCAGCATCGAGAACCTGATGACCTTCCCCTGTATCCAAATATTGGTCGAGCGCGGCCGGCTGCACCTCCACGGCGCCTATTTCGGCGTCGCCGACGGCGAGCTCTACGTGCTCGATCAGGACAGCAAGCAGTTCGTGCCGGTCGTGAAGGTGGTGTGAGGGTGGAAGGGCCTCTTCTGCAGAGTCAAGGCGAGCTAGCTCAAGTTTGGAACGAATAACTAAATCTTCGCGTTGCGGTCATAGACGATATGATGATGGCGGCGTGCCACCGCCTGAAGATCGAAATGCAGTCTGGCATCGAGAAAGACATCTGACCATGACCGAAGAAAGATCGATGTGTCAGGTCATCGAGTTTTCGCCCCGAGATCGACCCCATAAGACAGACGCTAAGCCAAAGCTCTACGATAAATTTAGGCCAAAGAGTGAGGCATGGACCGTGGTCCATGCCTCCGATTGTGGGCTGCATGACGCTCCTGCTAATCAGCAGAGGACTTGTACATGCGGGCTAGGTCAAGCTGAGCAATGATCCCGCGAGTCATTGCTTTATCATTCATCTTGTATCCCGGCCGTGGACCATAGAATGGAGTGTCTGTCAGCTGTATCGTTCTAATCCGGTCAACGCGGAAGAGCTTCCAGTGGATGTGCTCTCCTGACATCGACGCTCCGTCGGTTTGAAAAGCCCGTAGCAGAATTTGGCCATCAGATCCGTAGCCGAGCGCATGGGGCTCGATCACGCGGGTCCCTGGATCGTACCAGAGGCTAACCTTGGCCTGACGGAGGATCGCAGTCGCAAGTAGGGCATGCATACCAAGCTCCTTGGTAAGGCGAGACCGAGCTTGACCGCGATTCCCAACCGTGATTCGATGGGGTGTGACTAACCGCTTTCCGCTCTCGGCCCCAAGGGTTAAGCGGAACCGAAATGTCTAACCGTCTTAAGCCCTGGCCGGCTTGGGACGGTTTTTCGTTTCGGGCCGAAACCAAACATCAAGCATGTTCGGATTCGGGTCAACAATTAGCGCGGGTTCCTGAATCAAATACAAAATATGGTGGAGCAGCCAGAGAAGGCCGGCGCTTAGGCTTTGTAAGCGCTTGTTTCGAAAACAAAAATTATTGGCGTTTACGTAAGAGCGCAGGAGCAGAAATCCACAGACGTTGGGGACAAATGGGGCATCTCTACGATCGCTGAGCTAGCCGCTTAGTGATTCCCTGGTATTCCGAAGCGCCCTGATGAGATTGCTGCGCTTAGTGCCCGCCCTTGTCGTTGCTGCCATGGCCGCCCCAGCGATCGGACAGCGCCATGATCAGGGTCGAGACCACGAACACCAGATGAATACCGACCAGCCAGGCGAGCTTGGTTGTGTCGTAGCCGGTATCGAGATTCATGAATGCCTTCAGGACCTGAATCGCCGAGATTGCGACGATCGAGGCTAGCAGCTTCTGCTTCAGCCCGGCGAAGTCGACCTTCGTCATCCATTCCGGCCAATCGGGATGGTCGCGCGGATCGATCCGCGACACGAAGTTTTCGTAGCCGGAGAACACCACGATTAGTACCAGATTGCCGGTCAGCGAGACGTCGATCAGGCTGAGCACGCCGAGGATGATGTCGGATTCCTTGGCGAGGGTGGCGTGCAGGATCAGTTCGGCGAGCAGCACCACGAATTTGTACAGCAGCACCAGCAGGCTGATCACCAGCCCGAAATAGAACGGCGCCATCAGCCAGCGGCTGTTGAACAGCACGGTCTCGAAGCCGCGCTCGACGCGCTTGGTGGCGGAGGACGAGGTCGGCGGATCGGGCTGGTCGGTCATGGCAGGTCCGTCGGCGATGGAGCTGCGCCAGCCTAGCGCGGCTGCGGCCTTTCGTCAGTACCGTTGCGCACTATGAACGCAAATGGCCGGGGACGAGCCCCGGCCATCCGCAATCAGTACCGATCTGCGGCGGACTATGCCGCCTGCTTCTTGGCGGTGATCAGCTTGCGGTTGATCAGCGCCTCGGCGATCTGGATCGCGTTCAGCGCCGCGCCCTTGCGCAGGTTGTCGGACACGCACCACAGCACCAGGCCGTTCTCGACCGTCGCATCCTCGCGGATGCGGCTGATGTAGGTGGCGTCTTCGCCGGCGGCTTCGTACGGCGTGACGTAGCCGCCCGGCCCGTGCTTGTCGATCCCGAGGCAACCCGGCGCCTTGCGCCGGATCTCGCGCGCCTCGTCGGCGGTGATCGGGTTCTCGAACTCGATATTGACCGCTTCGGAATGGCTGACGAACACCGGCACCCGCACGCAGGTCGCGGTCAGCTTGATCTTGGGGTCGAGGATCTTCTTGGTCTCGACCACCATCTTCCACTCCTCCTTGGTAAAGCCGTCTTCCATGAAGACGTCGATCTGCGGGATGAGGTTGAAGGCGATCCGCTTGGGGAACTTCTTATTCACCAGCTCGTCGTTGGTGTAGACGGCCTTGGTCTGCGAGAACAATTCGTCCATCGCGTCCTTGCCGGCGCCCGACACCGACTGATAGGTCGACACCACCACGCGCTTGATCTTGGCGTGATCGTGCAGCGGCTTCAGCGCCACCACGAGCTGCGCGGTCGAGCAGTTCGGATTGGCGATGATGTTCTTCTTGGTGAAGCCGGCGGCGGCCGCGGCGTTCACTTCCGGCACGATCAGCGGCACGTCCGGGTCCATCCGCCACGCCGACGAATTGTCGATCACGACCGCGCCCTGCTGGCCGATCTTGGGCGACCACTCCTTCGACACCTCGCCGCCCGCCGACATCAGGCAGATATCGACGTCGCTGAAGTCGTAGTGCTCGAGCGCCTTGCATTTCAGGGTTTTGTCGCCGTAGCTCACCTCGACGCCGACCGAGCGGCGCGATGCCAGCGCCACCACCTCGTCGGCCGGGAATTTGCGTTCGTCCAGAATGGCGAGCATTTCACGCCCGACATTGCCGGTCGCACCCACTACCGCGACTTTGTAACCCATCGTTCACTCTCCGAAGGAATTTGCTCCGCTGCGGCAGGCCGCAGCAAGGAGAAGTCAGCGCTTCTATGCGAGAAACGCCGCTGACACAACGTATTACCCTTTCGAGCCCGCGCCAATGCGAAGCAACCCGGCCCTCCGCGCCGCCGCCCATCCGTCCCGGATTCACCCGGCGCTGCGCAGTTTCGCCGACGAATGCCGCGACACCGTGCTGCGGATGCTGGCCTATGTCGGCGCGCTGGCGCTGATCGGCCTGATCGTGTTCTACAGCGCCAATCCGTTGACCGACGCCGCGATCACCGCGGCGGTCACCGCCGAGCCTGAGCCGGGCTGGAGCGTGGCGCCGCGCTCCTCTCCGGCGTTCGCGGTCAGCCAGCTCGATTGGCCGGGAAAATCCGACAGCACCGAAATCCTTCGCCACCCCGACGGCGGCCGCAAGGACGTGGTGCGGATTGCAGCGCCCGGCGAGCCGGTGGCGGCCGAGATCGAGGTCTACCGGATCGGCAGCGAGGCATCCCGGCTGGCGCCTGAAGTGGAGCTGGCGGCGCGGATGGACCCGGGCGGCACCGCCGCGCTCGAGGCCGCCGGGGTGATCGAAACCAAATTCGGCCCGGTGCCGCTGTTCGGAACGGCCGGCGGCGATCGTCCGGCTGGCGCCTGTCTCGGCTTCGTCAAGCCGATCGAGACGGCCGGCCTGCGGATCTCGGGCTTTTCCTGCCGTGGTGACACCGGGCCGCAGCGTCGGGCCGCGGTTGCCTGCCTGCTCGACCGGCTGGTGCTGCTGAGCGGGGACGCCGCCACCGCGGCCGCGTTCGCGCAGGCCGAGCTGCGGCGGGAACGCTGCGCGCCGAATCAGCTTCCGGCCGCGTCGGCCTCCGCCGATTGGGTGACCGGCGTGCAAGACCCGGTGCTGCGGGGGCGGCTGTGATCGCCGGGGCCGCTCCGTGCCGGCTAACGCGCTGGAGTTGATGCAACATTTCGGCCTCGCGCGGATTGAATGATTGTCACGCGGTGTTGCCGGATTGACCTTGTGGCCGGCGTGCGGCGACGGCTACAAAGGACGAACCTGGAATGCGCCTGCCGATGGGGACCCCGATGCTCGTGAAATCCACTGCCGCCAGACTGTTGCCGGTGCTGCTCGCGGCAGCCGCCGTTGCCTTGATCGGCACCAGCACCGCCGATGCCGCGCCGAAGAAGAAGCGGGTTTACAGCACCTCCGACCAGATCCGCTACGGCGCCCGCGGCCCGAACGTCGTGTATCAGTCCGGTCCGCGTACCCGGGTTTACGTCACCAAGCGGTCCTGGCTCGATGCCGGCACCGAGGTGCTGCCGGGTGACCGCAAGTTCAGCGATTACGCTTTCCCGCCGGGTTATTCGTTCGCCCGCGAGAACGGTCAGCGTCCGCTCGACCGCTGGCCGCTCAAC
Organism: Rhodopseudomonas sp. WA056; assembly: GCF_010906995.1. Lineage (NCBI taxonomy): Bacteria > Pseudomonadati > Pseudomonadota > Alphaproteobacteria > Hyphomicrobiales > Nitrobacteraceae > Rhodopseudomonas > Rhodopseudomonas sp. WA056. The sequence goes on from NZ_QPFS01000072.1 coordinate 20,030, forward strand.
CCGGCGTCCGACCTCGGCGGCTATCCGACCGCTTTCCCGCTGTACTGATCGGCGCGTCCTGTCGGAAACACGAACGCCCGGCGTGAGCCGGGCGTTTTGTTTGAGCCTTAGCCGGCGATCGAAGCGCCTGCCGGCGCCTGATCCTGAGGCGCCGGGCGAGGCTTGAAGAGCCTGGCCGCGGCGTCTCGAAGGATGCGGCAACACCTCAGCCGTGCAGCGCCTGCAACTCGGCGACGATCGCTTCGCCCATCTGCGAGGTCGAGATCACTGTGGTGCCTTCGCTCTTGATGTCGGCGGTGCGCAGGCCCTTGGCCAGCACCGCGGCGATCGCTTCGTCGAGCTTGTCGGCGAGCGCGCCCATGTCGAGCGAATAGCGCAGCGCCATGCCGAACGAGGCCAGCATCGCCACCGGATTGGCCATGCCCTTGCCGGCGATGTCCGGGGCGGAGCCGTGCACCGGCTCGTACATCGACTTGCGCTTGCCGGTCTTGGCGTCGACTTCGCCGAGCGAGGCCGACGGCAGCATGCCGAGCGAGCCGGTCAGCATCGCGGCGATGTCGGACAGCATGTCGCCGAACAGGTTGTCGGTGACGATGACGTCGAACTGCTTCGGCCACTTGACGAGGTTCATGCCGCCGGAATCGGCGAGCTGGTGCTCGAGCTGCACCGTCTTGTATTCGCGGTCGTGCACCTGGGTCACCACCTCGTTCCAGAGCACGCCCGTCTTCATGACGTTGCGCTTCTCCATCGAGGTCACCTTGTTGCGGCGTTTCTGCGCCAGGTCGAAGGCGACGCGGGCGATGCGCTCGATCTCGTAGGTGTCGTAGACCTGGGTGTCGATCGCGCGCTTCTGGCCACCTCCGAGGTCGGTGATGGTCTTCGGCTCGCCGAAATACACCCCGCCGGTCAGCTCGCGGACGATCATGATGTCGAGGCCCTCGACCACGTCGCGCTTCAGGCTGGAGGAATCCGCCAGCGCCGGGTAGCAAACCGCCGGGCGCAGATTGGCGAACAGGCCGAGATCCTTGCGCAGCCGCAGCAGGCCGGCCTCGGGGCGGGCGTCGTACGGCACGCCGTCCCACTTCGGACCGCCGACCGCGCCGAAGATCACCGCGTCGGAGGCGTGCGCCAGCGCCATCGTAGCGTCGGTGATCGCCACCTTGTCGGCATCATAGGCGGCGCCGCCGACCAGCCCGTGCTCGGTCTCGAAGCTGGCAATGCCGGCCTTGTTGAGCCAGTCAATCAGCCGGCTGACCTCGGCCATCACTTCGGTGCCGATGCCGTCGCCGGGGAGCAGGAGCAGTTTATGCGTCGCCATTTGAGACCTCGAGATGATTGAGGTCGTCATGCCCGGGCTTGACCCGGGCATCCATCTCTTCGGGAAGACGCTGGATTGCCGGGTCAAGCCCGGCAATGACGGCCTGGAAAATTGCGCCGAGTGCTAAAACGCCGTTGCCGGCTTGGCAAGACCATTGCTCAGGTCGGGTCAAGGCTCCTGAGCTTTGCTCGGAACATCCTCGTCCTTGCATGATCGGGCCCTAGGACCTTTTCGCAGATAGCCAGCGCAGCTTCCAAATACACCTTTGCACTTGAGCGATCGGACTCGGCGAGAAGATCACCCAGGTTGTACAGGCTCGATGCGGTGTCGAGATGATCCGCTCCGAGCACCTTTTCACGAATCGCAAGAGCGCGTTCGTAATGTATTCTCGCTTCCGCAAGATTACCGAGTGAGTGCAATGTAAGTCCGATACCGTTAAAACTTGATGCCGTCAGGTGATGGTCTGGCCCCAGCATCTTTAGATTGATTGCAAGCGCACGTTCGAAATATTGCCTTGAAGCAAAAAATTCACCCTGCTCCAGGAGGACCCCTCCGATATTGTGCAAGCAGAACGCAGTATGGGGATGATCTACACCTAGAGTATTCTTGCAAATGGAAAAGGCACGCTCAAAATATAGTCTTGCCGGGGAGAGGTCTCGTAGTTCTAGTAGCAATCCACCTAAATTGTTCAATGCAAGCGCCGTGTGCGAGTGATCAGGACCAAACACCTTCTCGTTGATGGCCAACGCTCGCATAAAATGAGGTTTTGCTGCAACAAGATCGCCACGCGCGAGAAACAGAAGGCCTAAATTGTTGACGCAGCTCGCCGTGTGCTCATGGTTGTTGCCTTGGATTTTTTCAACAATTTCCAAGGCACGGAGATAGTACGGCTCAGCGGCGACCAGATCTCCCATTTCTTGAAGAATATGTCCGAAGTTGTTTAGGCTCTCCGCTGTATCGAGGTGAAAAGGACCAAGTTTCTGCTCCCGAATTTGAAGCGCACTTTCATAGCACCGCCTCGCCGAAGTAAGGTCGCTCTGCTTTTGGAGGAGGAAGCCGAGATTATTCAAACTTGTTGCAGTCTCGGTGCTATCGAGGCCAAAGGATATCTCGGCAGTCACGACAGCTTGACGCCAGAGCGTGGCCGCGTCCGAATACCGAGCAGCTTCATATACGGGCCTCACTATTGGACCAAGCCAATCGATGTACTCTCGAGGTGCTAGGCGCATTTTGACATCGGCAGCCTCGAAAAGGACTGCTATCGTCGCATCAGTGACTTCGAGGGGCGAGCTAACCGTGGCACGATCGTTATAGTGTTCAAACAAGACTTGCAGGGTTGCTATCCTAGTGTCGACATCGAGCATCTGACGGATCGCATCCGAAATTATGCCGTGCATCGACAGGTACCCATCAGAGGCCTTGGTTAGGAACGACAGGTCGTCGATGGTGTCGAAGGCGTCGAGCGGCAGCCCTGTATGGTAGGTCTTAACGATGTGCTCGAACGCCGCGCGGTCGAACCGCCGGGCGCACGCGAGCCGTCTCAGCGTGCTCTGCAACGGCTGGCCGTAATCTCGTAGCACGCGTGCTACGATTTCTCGGCGGCGGCTGGTAAAGTCCGTAGCGGCGACGTTGAACGTCGCCGGTTCAATCGGCTTGCGAGCGACCTCCAGCGTGCGCCAATGCTCGACTTGCAGATCAAGCATCAAAGGATATATCGGGGCATCGACGGCGGTTGTTTCGCGCGCGCCTTCGATTATCGCCTTGCGCAGGTCGGAATCGTCGATCGGGATTGCGCGTAGGAATTCGTCGGCGTCCTTGTCCGCGAGACCGCCGAGCAGATGCTGAGAGCCTTCGAGGGCAGGTGCCCAGTCGGGGTCGTCCTCCCAAGGCAACCGTTCCCGAGAGAAGAACACGGCGAGCAGACCATTGGCCTCGCGCACCAGCGTCCGCAGATGCCGGTCGAACGGGTTCTCGCGCAGGATCGCGCCAGCGGAGCCCTCATCGAACACCCGCTCGTACTCGTCGACGAACAGCACGAAACGCTCGTCCGGATGTCCAGCCAGGTAGTGATTGAGGTCCTGAGCCAGTATCCACGGCAGCAACTCGGAAATCTCGTGCGGCTTCCTCAGGTCGCCGTCGCGGTAGAGTTCCTGAAGCGCCTCGCGGGTGTGATGCAGATAAGCGGCGTGACCCTTGTCGATCACCCAGCCGCTGATCTTCTTGACCAGAAAGCCGACGCCGGGAATCTCCGCAACCGCGTCACCGAGATTCTCCAGCGCAACCTTCGAGCCACCCGCCGCGCCCTCGCCCACCACCTCCTTGGCTTTTCCCAGCCATGCCTTGGTGAGTTTGGGGGAGGGTTGTTCGCTACGGGTGGCTTCCCAGGCGATCGCGAGAGCCAGATCGAAACAGGGCAGCGCCACTCCGGCGTCAGCGAAGCCGTTGCGAATCCAGACCAGCAGCAAATCAGGGTCGGTCTTCGGCCTGCCGTGCAGGTCCAACTCCGCGCGCCGGAGAAACTGGTAAGACGGATCGGTACAGGTCCGATGCATCAGTTCACGGCACAGCGCGGTCTTTCCCTGACCGCCGATGCCATAGAACGTCAACAGGCGGCTGTTGTCGGCGGGAATGGCGAACGCCGCCTGTTCAAACACCCGGAGCGGCCCGTCGCGATTGACGAAGACCTTGTTGGCAGCGGGAAGCGATTTCAGGCGTGGCGGGTTCATCGGGGCCAAAGATTGTATGCGCAAGCGCCTACAATCAAGCGAGACGAAGGGCCATCGAGCGCCGTTGCCGGCTTGGCAAGACAGTGTTGCGCCCGACTCGGTTGCCCGAACGGCGATCTCCCTGCCACAATGGCGGCGGGAGAAACGCTTGACCCTGCTCGACCGCACCGAGGCGCCGGCCCATCCCGCGCGCCTGATCCTGATCCTGTCGCTCGCGCCCACCGTGGGGCTGGGGATCGGCCGGTTCGCCTATTCGCTGCTGCTGCCGGACATGCGCGACAGCCTGGCCTGGTCGTATTCGGCCGCCGGTTTCATGAATACCATCAATGCCGCGGGCTATCTGGCCGGGGCGCTGGTCGCCTCCCGGCTGGTGCAGCGCTACGGCCTGTCGGCGATCGTCCGGGTCGGCACGCTGGCCTGCGTGGCGTCGCTGGCGCTGTGCGCGCTGTCGGGCAATTTCGTGCTGCTGTCGGCGGCGCGGCTGATCGCCGGGGTCGGCGCGGCGCTGGCCTTCGTGGCCGGCGGGGCGCTGGCGACCACGATCGCGCAGGCGCAGCCGGCGCGCTCGGCGTTCCTGCTCAGCCTGTTCTATGCCGGACCGGGGATCGGCATCCTGGCGTCGGGGTTGATCACGCCGTTCCTGCTGCAGGCGGCCGGCCCCGGCTCGTGGGGGGTCGGCTGGCGGGGGCTTGCC
>NZ_QPFS01000073.1:0-24522 GCF_010906995.1 Rhodopseudomonas sp. WA056
GTCATCGCCTGCCGGGGAGGTCTCGGCGGTGACGGCAGGATTCTCGGGGCCGATGGCTGGCCGCCAGCGAGTGTCCTGTCCGCCGATGCTGTGCACGCGCCGGGCGCGATGCGAAAGCGAGATCGTTCCGCGTGGTTCCAGCAGCGCTAACCGATCGCGTTCGATCGCAGCGGGAAAATTAGTTCGAAATCAACACCCCGGTAAAATTACCGACACCGGCTGCGGCGCCTGCGCGTTGCCGGCACACGCGCCGACAGCGTAAAACCTGACCGACGACTCGCCTCTCCGCGCGGCGTCCACGGGAGGCATGGAACTGACTGCTTACGACGGGATCATGATCGACCCGGGCTATGCGCTGGCAGGTGCCGTCACCGGATTCGTCGTCGGCCTCACCGGTGTCGGTGGCGGCGCTCTGATGACACCGTTGCTGTTGCTGGTGTTCGGCATTGCGCCGCACGTCGCAATCGCGACCGACCTGTGGTTCGCGGCGATCACCAAGCTGATTGGTGCGTCGGTGCACCATCGCAATGGTCTCATCGATTGGCGCATCGCAAAGCGGCTATGGGCCGGCAGCCTTCCGGCCGCCGCGCTGGTCGTCTCCATCGTGGCGCTCGCCGATCCTATCGGGCGCACCCAATGGCTGACGAAGATCATCGCCGCGGTGGTGATCCTCACCGCATTCGGCATCGTGTTCGCGCCGCGCCTGATCGCGTCCCTCGTCCCGCCCTCGCGAGACGATCAGCCGGCGGAGCCGGACCGCGCAGCACCGACCGTGCTTGCCGGAGCTGTACTCGGCGGGCTGGTGGCATTGACCTCGATCGGCGCAGGCGCACTCGGCACCGTGCTGCTTCTATATCTCTATCCGCGGCGGCTGCTGCCGCACCGGCTGGTCGCGACCGACCTCGCCCACGCCATTCCGCTCGCGATGGTGGCCGGCGCCGGCTATCTGGTCGCCGGCATGGTGGATTGGCACATTCTGATCAGCCTGCTGACCGGCTCGATTCCCGCCGTCATCGTCGGCGGACTCTCCGCTGGCCGCCTGTCCGGACGACGATTGCAGATTGCGCTGGCCGCTGTGCTGTTCGCCGTTGGACTAAAGGGGCTGCTGTTCTGAAACCTCAAGGCCGCTGCGGCAGATTGCATCGCGGATCGCGGAACGATCAGGTGAGCTCTGCGTTACGAAGCCTCACGCTCGAACACCCGGCGATCGTTCCGCATCACTCGCGGACGTTCGACACTCTCCAGGAAGGCACCGGGCTCTCCGGTGACATGCCATGACCGACGCCTGCGTCATCGAAGTCCGCGCCCGCACCGCCGGGATCGTCGTCCGCGAAGGCGACAGCTACTGCTTCTTCGCTGCACATCGCGACTTCCATGCGCTGGAACGACAGTCGTTCGACTCGCTGCTCGCGGCGCAAGCCGCGGCGACCCGTTGCGCCGCCGGTGAATCCTCGGAGATTCGAATCGCTCCTCGACCCGAGCTCCGCCCCGCTTAGTTCGTCGACTGGCGAATGCCTTCTCGCCAGTCACTCGACACCATCGCTCACCGCGATCGCGTTTCGCCGGAGCTGTCAGGCCGTCGCAGGGCGATATATGTCGTCACGCGCACAGGCTCGCGGCGGAGTGAGGCTCACACCCGGCGCTGCTCGCGCACCGCACCAATCCCGAGCCGACCGCTCGCAGCAAGCTCCCGCAAGCGGTGGCGGGCCCACACCCGCATCGCAACGCCCGATCGTTCGGCGTCTTTCTGCGCCGTGTCGAACTGTTCGCCATGCTCGGATTGTCGTTCAACGTCGATCTTCGTCATCGTGTCCTCCGCAAGGTTCGTGCAACATGCGGCACGTCGACTCGCGTCCACCGCCGCGCGCGCAACTACATGCACGGTTCGGATCGAGCACGGTGGTAGTTTGGTCGCCCGCGCGATCTGAATAATTCCAATCTGCGTACGGGGGGGTCATCTCCGCGCGCCCACGTCGCAGCGCAGCCTTCTCCAATCGGGCTCGCAGCCTCCAATCCAGCAGACCGCCACGATGAATAGCTGAGGCGACGCGAACTATCTGACGGAGAAATTCACCGGCACGCTGAAATTCAGCGACGCCTGGGTAATTTCAGGCGGGAACGGCGGCAATGGCTGCGCCCGCTGCACCATCGACAAGGTTTCGGCGTCGAGTGCCGGATGACCGGACGAGTGCGCCAACCTTGCACCGAGGACCTGCCCGCCGCGCCCAACCGTGAAGCTGAGCGTCGCGGTGCCCTGCACCCCGGTGGCGCGAGCCTCCGACGGGTAGCGCTTGAATCGCTGCAGGTGCGCCGCCAGCCGCTGGCGATAGGTCGGCAACACCGAGGCGGCGCGTGCGCCGGCAAGTGCCGCCATCGCATCGTTCGCCCGACGATCGGCACGCTGCGGCGCGCTGGTCCGCGGTGCCGGCGGCCGCTCCGACGAATGCAGCTTGGCGACACGCTCCCGCTTCGGGCGGTCCGGCTTCGGCTTCACCGGCTGCTGCTGCTCGACCTTGACCGGCTCGGGTTTTTCCGCCGGCGGCGCCGGTTTGGCTTCCGGCGGCAACGGGACGTCCGGCGCCGGTTGGAGCCGCGTCGGGGCGATCTCAGGCGCCGCTGTCGCGTGCTGCTCCGGCTCCGGCTCCGGCTCCGGCTCGGGTTGCGGCGCTTCCGCCTCCTGCATCTCAGGGCCGGGCGCGACGTCGAGCTGGCTCTGCTGCGGCGAAGCGGTCACCGGCGCCATGTCGACCATGATCGCCGCCAACGGCTCGCCGGGCGGCGGTGTCTGGCCGTAATACGCCAGCGCGGCCGCGACCGCGACGGCGTGAGCCCCGACGATCACCGCGGCCGACAGCAACCAGCGCGACGCGCCCGGCGCCGCGACCGAGTCGTGCAGCGCGCGGGCGTTCACGGCTGCTCGGCGCGGCCGTCGAGTCCGACCAGCGCCACCTTCAAATAACCGGCATCGCGCAGCAGATTCATCGCTGCCATCAGATCACCGTAGCTCACCGCCTTGTCGGCGCGCAGGAAGATCCGTTCGTCCTTGTTACCGCGGGTCGCCACATCGAGCGCCGGCACGAGCGCGTCGCGCGAGACCGTCTCCTCGCCGAGCGCCAGCGACAGATCCGGCTTCAGCGACACGAACACCGGCTTCTCCGGCCGCTGCTGCGGCTCCGCCGTGCTGGCCGGCAGATCGACGCCGACGTCCACGGTGGCCAGCGGTGCCGCGACCATGAAGATGATCAGCAACACCAGCATCACATCGATGAACGGCGTGACGTTGATCTCGTGCGCCTCGACCATGTCGTCGTCGCCGGCGCGGCGGCTCGCGAGATTTCCTGCCATTGCGTTACCTCACCACCCGGGCGCGCTGCGGCGGCCTCGCCGCCTCGCGGCCGATCATCAGCAGCAACTGCGCCGACGCGTCGCCGAGCAGAGCCCGATACGCCGAAACCCGCCTGGTCAGATGATTGTAGATCACCACCGCCGGAATCGCGGCGACGAGGCCGAGCGCGGTGGCGAGCAGCGCCTCGGCGATGCCCGGCGCCACCACCGCGAGATTGGTGGTGTTGGCCTTCGAGATTCCGATGAATGCATTCATGATCCCCCACACCGTGCCGAACAGGCCGACGAACGGCGCCACCGCACCGATGCTGGCGAGCAGACCAGTGCCGATCGCGGCGCGGCGTGCTTCCGCCGCCTCGACACGTTCGAGCCGGAGCGCCACCCGGTCCCGGAAGCCGTCGTCGTGGACCCCGCCGGACAGGCTCGCCTCACGCTCGACGGTGTGGATCATCTGCGCCACGGCGTCGTGCTGGTCGGCGGTGTCCGCCGCCGCCTGCTGCAGCGTGGCGTCGCTCTCCAGCCGGTCGAGGCCGGCGCGTGCCAGCGCGACGCTGCGGCGCAGTTCAATCGACTTCGCCAACCACACCGTCCACGCCGCCAGCGACGCCGCCGCCAGGCCGACCATCACGGTCTTCACCACCGCGTCGGCATTGACGAACATGCCCCACGGCGACAAATCGCGCGGCAGCGCCGCCAGATCGGCCGCCGCCGCCCAGGCCTCCCCCGGCAGCGCCGCGGCGACGACGGCCAGCGCCGCGATTGCAGCGCCGGCGCGCCGTGCCGCGACGCCTTGGGGTTTACGCATGGCGCGCCTCGCCAAACTGCTCGGCGAGCGCGTGAAAACGGGCGAGTTGATCGGCGCGCAGTTCGCGCTTGTCGTCGCGACCGACGAACACCTTGAACATGACGCCGCCATCGCGGTTCAGGAACGCCACGAAGGCGCTGGCCTTGCCCATGAACGGCCGTTCGACGAACGCCAGCGCACCGCAATTGTCGTGGCGCAGATGGCCGTGCAGCCCTTTCGGCTGCATCAGGTTGAAGTAGCCTCGGCTGACCTCGCCGCGCGGCACCTCGCCGGTGAATTCGAAGATCGCATCCTCGGTGTGCACGATCAGCGTCACCTCGCCCCAGCCGGCGATGTCGTTCATCACCGCGCCGAATCCCTCACCCGGGCCGAGACGCGCCATGCCGTCCGGCAGCGCCGCGATCACCGCTTGCGGCGACACGCTCCACTGCTTGGCGACCTCCTCGATCACGGCGGCCGGGTTGGCCGCCATGAAAGCACGAAGATCCCCGGTCTCGGACGTCACCACCGATGCCGCTGCAGTCGCCATCACACTCTCCTTCCGTCTTACGCCGCCGCGGCGTTGCGCTCGCTGCGGATCACCTCGAACCCCTCGAACCTCGGATGGCCGAGATAGATGCTCTGCCCGGTGTCGTTGCCGGCGCGGGCATGCGAGCGCCGAAACTGTTCGGATGTCGTCCATGCTTCGAACGCCGCCTTGCTGGCCCAGGTGGTGTGGGTCGCATACAGTGTGTGATCCTCCGCCACCGGGCCCTTGAGCAGATGGAATTCGACGAAGCCATCCATCTCGCTGAGATAGGATTCGCGCGCGGCCCAGATGTCCTCGAAGGTCTGCTCGGCGCCGCGTTTCACTTGAAACCGATTCATCGCGATGAACATTTTCTCTCCTTGCTGGCTTGTTGCTTGCTGGCTTGTTGTTTTGGCTCGTCGCGCTCCGGCCCAATGGAACCGGAGGTTCACGCCCCCCCGAAGTGGACCTTGATGCCGCCCTTGTAGACCACGCCCGGCCCCGGGCTGCTGAACAGAATGTCGTTCTGCGAAGTGCCGTCGGTCGACGATCCCGGGACCGCATACGGACGATAGTAGTTGTTGAGCAGATTATCGATCGAGAAGTTCAGCGTGACGTCCGCCGTCGGACGGTAGGCGATGTTGAGATTGACGAGGTCGTAGGAGGTTCCCGGCAGATAGCCGGTCGGCAGATTGGTGTTGGCCGCATACGATGCCCATTGCGCCGCGATCGTCAACTGCCGGTCGAGCAGCCGCAGACCGCCGGTGGTGACGACCTTGCGCGCCGGCACCGAGGCCAGCCCGAGTCCGGTATCGGTATCCTTGCCGCGGATCACCGCGGCGTTGACGCCGACGAACCACACCCCGGCGTCGTAGGAGGTCTCGACTTCCACGCCTTCGATCCTGGCGTGCGGGATGTTCTGGTACTGATAATACTTGCTGTACAGCCCGAAAGCGGGTCCGAGCCGCGATACCTCGGGAGTCGAACCGATCAGCTCGATGTAGTTGTCGACGTCGTTGCGGAAGGCGTTGATCTTGCCGCGGAAGCTGTCGCCGGAGATGAAGATGTCGTTGTATTTCAGGTTGATGCCGACTTCCTTGTTCTTGCCGACCTCGGGCCGCAGCGCGGTGTTCGGGATCAGGCAGAACAGTCCGGAGGTGCCGTTGCCGCAGGTGAACAGCGCCGGGCCGCCGCCGGTGGCGTGAGCGCCGGCGATCAGCGTCTCGGTGATCGAGGGCGCGCGATAACCTTCCGCATAGGCGACATACGGGGTGAATCCCGCGATCGGGGTCACGCCCACCGTGATCTTCGGCGACAGCCGGCTGCCGCTCGCCGTGCTGGATTGCGACGTCAGTTCGTAGTGATCGTAGCGCGCGGCGCCGATCACTTCGAGCCACTGCGCATAATTGTTCTTCACCTGGACGAATCCGCCCGACACCGTGCGCTCGCCGCTCGGCGTCGTAATGTTGGAATTGCCGCGCGAATCCCAGGTCGTCACCTTGTCGTTGAAGGCGTCGACGCCGTAGGTGACCGCGGTGCGCCAGTCGCCGTATTCGAACCGCGAGGTGTTGTTGACGTCGATGCCGATGGTATCGAGATTGTAGCCGCGGGTGTCGCCGATGCAGCCGGAGATGTCGTTGCCGAAATTGCCGGCACCGCAATAACTCGAGCCGCTGGTCGAATAGTGATAGGTCTTGGTCTGGTCGCTGTTGGTACGGTTGCCGTACAGGCCGATGTTCCAGTCGAACCAGGTGTCGTCAGGCCGCGAGTATTTCCAGTTCAGCGTGCCGGTGTAGCTCTGCAGATTGGTGCCGTACACCGACGAGCCCTGATACAGCGCCCGCTGCGCCGCGGTCACCACCGGGCCGCGATTGAACTGGCCGACGTCGTAATTGAAATCCTGGAAGATGCCACCGATCTTGACTTCATGGCCGTCCGCCGGGCGCACCGTCAGTTTCAGCAGGCCAGCGGCGAGATCGTTGCCGGTGTTGCCGATCTCGGTGCCGGCACCGTCCTTGTAGTTGCCTTGCGTGCGGTACACCGCGCCGCCGAACACGTCGACACTGGGATCGACCCTGACGCCGCCGAACACAGAGCCGAGCCCGCGGGAATTGTTGCTGCCGTAGGAGCCGCTGAGATCGACACCCCAGCGCTCGCCGGCGCGCACCACGTCGTCGATATCCTTGGTGCGGAACGACACCACGCCGCCGATCGCGCCCGAACCGTAGATGTTGGCGCTCGGGCCGCGGACAATGTCGATGCCGCCGATCAGCTCGGGATCCAGAAAGAACGAGCCCTGGGCGCCGTGGCCGGAGCGCTGATAGTTCTGCCGCGCGCCGTCGACCACCACCGCGACGCGGCCGAAATCCTGCAGGCCGCGGATGTTGATTGAGGTCGAGGGCTCATCGCCACGATCCTGGAACGACACGCCAGGGGTCGCGACGAACACGTCCTGCAGCCGGTTCGGCGGGAATTGCTGGATCTGCTGCAGCGTGATCGCACTCGCCGGGGCCAGCGCGTCGATCGCGCGCTCCTCGTTCTTGGTACCGACCACGGTGATCGCGTCGAGCGACTGAGTCGAACCCGACGCTTGCGCATAGGCATCGCGCGGATTCGCGGCGGGCGCCGCCGGCTGCGTCGCGCGCGCCGCACGATCGCGCTTCACCTGCGCCTGCGACGTCGACGACGCTCCGCCTGCGGTCTGCGCCAATGCCGGCGCGGTCGCCAGCGCGACGACGGATACGGAAAGCAGTAGCGCACAGGCGCGCGAGTTCAGCCCCACCATGACAACCCCAGAGTTTTGAATTGACTAAGGCTGGCGGGCTCGCACGCGGCGGCTGGCTGGCAATCGGCCGTCGGCAGCATCTGCTAACGGCTTTCATTTTTGCTAACCGAGCGCCAGTTCCCGGTCAACGTGGTCGGCGTCTGATTAAAGCAATTATAACCAGAACGTGCGCGATCGAGGCTGAAACCGGCTCGCGTGCAGAAGCACGTCGAGCAAACGACGAGAGCATCGGCTCCGATTCCTCAGAAACGAGATTCTGTTAGCTATCAGCGGCGACGCGCGCGTCATCGGCGCGCAGCGGCGCCGTACATGGTCACGAGGTCGCGACCAGTTCGAACGCCACGATGCCCGCCGGCTCGGCCGGCAGCGTGGTGCGATCGACCGCGGACAGCACCCGGCCGATACTCGCCGGTGTCGCCAGCGCGTCGAGCAGCAGCGTGGCGAGATCGGCGCGCGTGATCCGGCCGTGCACCCGCGGATCGTCGTACAGCGCCCCCTGCCCGGTCGGCTCGCCCTCGGTCAATCCGCCCGGCCGCACGATGGTCCAATCGAGCGCGCTGCTCCGCAGATGATCTTCGGCGCGGGTCTTGGCGTCGAGCACCGGCCCGATCGCCGCGATGATCCGTTCCGACGCGTAGGCACGGCTGTCGCCGCAGGCCAGCGACGACACTTGCAGCACGCGCCGCACCCCGCAGGCCAGCGCCGCGTCGGTGATCGCGTTGTTGCCGGTCTCGTCGATCAGTTGGGCCTCCGGCCCGGCGCCGCCGATCGTCGAGACGATCGCCTCCGGCGCGCAGCTTTCGATCGCGCTCGCCACCGACTTCGTATCCGTCAGGTCGGCGCCGGCGACCCCGGCGATCCCGGCCATTTCGTTCAGCCGAGCCGGATCGCGCCCGGCCGCGAAGATCGTCCAGCCGCGTGCCGCGCCTTGCGCCACCAGATGCCGCCCGGTGCGCCCGGTGGCGCCGAAAATCACAACCCGCATCGATCCTCACATGTGGTCGCCGCGGCCGTCAGCCCGGCCGTCAATCCGCTGGTCAGATTGCTGATCCAGAACGATCCGGCAAGGCTCGGCGAAAACCCGTCGCCGCGCAGCTCGCCCAATCCCGCCGCATTCCAGTTGGCGAGCAGCGGCGTGACCGCGACCCGGAACCCCGGGCGCAGCGCTTCGACCGCGGCGAGATCGAGCCGGCCTGTTTCCAGCCCGGCGGCGATCATCGCGTGCGCGGCGTGATCCGGCGGCACCAGTGCCAGCCCCTCGATCGGCGCGGCGTTCCGAGCGATCATCTCCCGGCGTCGCGCGATGTCGATGACGTTGCGCCAGCGGTGGCCGTGAGCCTGGCCGCCGGCCCCGGCCCCGAACGGCGGACAGGCGACGCCGCGCTTGATCGAGGCATTGTAGCGGTTGCGCTCGCGCAGCGAGCGAACCAGGTGCGATTGCGACACCTGCAGCCAGCCGCGGTCGGTCAGGCGCTCGACGCCCTCGGCATAGAGCCGCGCCTGCGCGGCCGGCGTCGCCGGCGGCGGCAGCTTGCCGTGCTCCACCGCGCGGGCCATCGGGCCGCCGGGAAACACGTTGAGCGCATACAGCGTGACGCCGTCGAGGCCGACCCGGCCGACGGTGTCGATATCGCGCCGCCAGTCCGCCTCGCTCTGCCCAGGCAGGCCGTAGATCAGATCGCACACCACCGAGGTCCGGCCGAGCGCCATCAGTTCGGACAGAAACGCCGCGACCTCGTCGCCGGCGCGCTTGCGGCCGAGCCGGCGCCGCACATCGGTCGAGAAGCTCTGCACCCCGATCGACAGCCGGTTGACGCCGGCATCCGCCAGTTTCGCCGCCTTCTCGATCCCGAAACCGTAGGAGCGCCCCTCCAGCGTGATTTCGCAATCGGCGCTGAGCGGCAGATAGCGATGCAGCGCCGCGATCAGCCGCGCCAGATCGTCGGCGTCGAGCGCCGACGGCGTGCCGCCGCCGATATACACCGCCTCGATCGGCGCGCTGGATACCAGCGGCGTATGCGACTTCGCCGCGAGTTCCGCGATCAGATCATCGACATAGGCCGGCCCCGCTTCCGGGCGCCAGACGTTTTCGAAGAAGCCGCAGAACAGACAATGGTTCTGACAATACGGCACATGCAAATAAGCGACCGCGGACTCGCTGCGCGGCGTCGCGAACACCCGCTCGATCACCGCATCCGTATTGTCCGCATCGACCGGCCGGCTGCCGCGCCACGGCGGCGAGAACGCCCGCCTGACGAACGCCTCGGTGAGCGGATCGCAGCCGACCCGCACCAGATAATCGTCCACCGAGCTGTTGACCGGCGCCATCGGATGCCGGCTGCCGTGCCCGCCAAACCCCGCCGCGCCATGTCCATGGGGCCCACTATGTCCATGGGGACCACCATGTCCGTGATGACCACCGTGCCCGCCATGCACCGGTACGGCGACCCGATCGCCATGTTTTACATCGGCCATTCTCACCGCCCGCACCCCATTGTGAAACGGGCAGCACTGTCAGCCGCGCGCGACGCACGGTCAGCCGACGCATGCGCGTGCGAATAGCTGGCCAACCCGACCATCAGATCACACTCGTTATTTGAAAAAGAGCGGCTGGCGGGCGCTGCGAAACGCAGGGAGCTGGCTGGCGAGCGACGGCGCCGATCGGCCGCCGCATACTTCAATCTACGACGCGAGCCGCGGCCCGCTCAAGCGCCGATCCCGCCGTTTATAGTAATTATAAGACACATTTTCCGATCACCGCTTATAACAAGTGGCTCTCGCCGAAGTCGGCAACAACGATAGAAACGGAATGATGACAGGCTCCGAACGATTTGGCGCAGACCCGACACGGGCGACCGCAGGCCCGGGCAACACCCGCGCCGTCAACGTCGTCGGCAATCAGATCGACAGCCGCGACCTGTTCACGCTGGATCGGGAAATCGTCATCGCCCACGGCGACGACCGTTACCGGCTTCGCCTCACCTCGCAGAACAAACTGATCCTGACCAAATGATCGCGCTTGCCGCATTCACGCGCCGCCGTCGCGCCGCCCTGCTCGCAGCGACGCTGCTCGCCTGCGGAATGACTTCGACCGCCCACGCCACCGAACCGGTGAAGGTCCGCGACGCGCACGGCCGCGACGTCACCGTCACGGATTCGTCGCGCACGGTGTCGATCGGCGGCGCCATCACCGAAGTCCTCGCCGATCTCGGCCTCGAGAAGCGGATCGCCGGGATCGATTCGACCAGCGTGTATCCGCCCGAGGCGGTGGCCGGAAAACCCAATGTCGGTTACTTGCGGCAACTGTCGTCGGAAGGCGTGATCGGCCTCAATCCGACGCTGATCCTGGCGATGGATTCCGCAGGTCCGAAGCAGACCATCGATGCGATCAACTCCGCCGGGATTCCGCTGGTGTCGGTGCCGGAGGCGTATTCCGAACAGGGCCTGCTCGACAAGATCGCGCTGATCGGCCACGCGATGGGCGCCGACACCGCCGCGGCGTGCCTCACTGCCGCGGTCGGCGACGATTTCGCCACGCTGCACAAGCTGCGCGCCGCCATCACCAAGCCGGTGCGGGTGATGTTCGTGATGTCGCTGGTCAACGGCCAGGCGATGGCGGCGGGCAGGAACACCGCCGCGGACTCGATCATCGCGCTCGCCGGCGGCGTCAATGCGATCGACGGCTACGACGGCTACAAATCGATCAACGACGAAGCGATCGTCGCGGCCCGTCCCGACGTGGTGCTGACCATCAAGCGCAACCGCGACTCGTTCGAGGCCGACGCGTTCTACGGCCACGCGGCGTTCGCGCTGACCCCGGCCGGCCGCAATCGCGCATTCATCGCGATGGACGGCTTGTATCTGCTCGGCTTCGGGCCGCGCACGCCGGCGGCTGCGATCGAAGTCGCGGCGAAACTCTATCCGCAGCTCGCGACCAAGGCCGCCGGCTTCGAGCCGAAGGCCACCAAGGTCGATTGTCGCTCATGAGCGTGATTGCGCTTCCTCGCCGTGGCCGCGCCGGCGCGCCGCGCCCCGGCGCCGGCCTCACCCTTGCGGTGCTCGGCACGGTACTGATCGCCGCGATGGCGCTGGCGATGACGGTGGGCGCCGCGGGAATCCCGTTGTCCCGCCTGCCCGCCGCGCTCGGCCTGTTCGGCGAGCCGACCGGAGCCGAGGCGACGCGCGATCAGCTCGTATTGTGGTCGATCCGGATGCCGCGGATTCTCACCGCGGCGATCGTCGGCAGTCTGCTCGCCGCCGCCGGCGCGCTGATGCAGGGGCTGTTCCGCAATCCGCTGGCCGATCCGGCGCTGGTCGGCGTGTCGAGCGGCGGCGCGTTCGGCGCGGCGGCTTCGATCGTGTTTCTCGAACACGTCCTCGGGCCGCATCTGCGCGGGATCCAGGAATATCTGCTGGCTTTCGCCGCCTTCGCCGGCTCGCTGGTCACCACCATCGTGCTGTACCGGATCGCCAGCCGATCCGGGCGCACCTCGATCGCGCTGTTCCTGCTCGCCGGGCTCGCGATCGCGGCGATCGCCAATGCCGGGCTCGGCGTGCTGGTGTTCGTCGCCGACGATCGTCAGCTCCGTGATATCACCTTCTGGATGCTCGGTTCGCTGAGCGGCGCCAACTGGGCCAAGACCGCTTCCACCGGAACGGTGCTGCTGGTCGCATTGCTGGTGCTGCTGCGCATCTCCGGCCGGCTCGATCTGCTGGTGCTCGGCGAAACCGAGGCGTTTCACAGCGGCGTCGATGTCGAGCGGCTGAAGCGGATCTCGATCATCCTGGTCTCGGCGATGGCCGGCGTCGCGGTCGCGGTCACCGGCGTGGTCGGCTTCGTCGGCATCGTGGTGCCACATCTGCTCAGGCTGGTGATCGGACCGTCGCACCGGCTGCTGCTGCCGGCGTCGGCCTGCCTCGGCGCGGTGATGCTGGTGGTGGCCGACACCGTGGCACGCACCATCGTGGCGCCGGCCGAAATGCCGATCGGCATTCTCACCGCCGCGATCGGCGCGCCGTTCTTCCTCGCCATCCTGCTGCGGCAACGCAAGGTGGTGGGACCGTGAGCGGGGTGCTGCAGGCCGTTGCGGCATCGTTCGCGCTGCCTGGCGCGGTTCTTGTCGACCGCGTCGATCTCAGCATCGCGCAGGGCGAGCTGGTGGCCATCGTCGGCCCCAACGGCGCCGGCAAATCCACGCTGCTGCGGATGCTGTCCGGCGATCTGCGGCCGACCTCCGGCACCGTGTCGCTCGAAGGACGCGCGCTTGCGGACTACTCGCCGCGCGCGCTCGCCGGCCGCCGCGCGATGCTGGCGCAGCACACCACCGTCACCTTCCCGTTTTCGGTCGAGGAGATCGTGGCGATGGGCGCCGACATCGATCCGCGCAAGGCGGCGCCGCTGTTCGACGCCGCGCTGCGCGACGTCGGCCTCGACCGTTTCCGCCACCGCAACATCACCACGCTTTCGGGCGGCGAACAGCAGCGCGCGCATTTCGCCCGCATTCTGGTGCAATTATGGAGCGGCGAAGCCGATGCCGGCCCCGGCCTGCTGTTGCTCGACGAGCCGACCTCCAGCCTCGACATTCGCCATCAGCTCGACCTCGCCGAGACCGCCCGACGCTGCGCCCGCCGGGGCACCACGGTGATCGCGATCCTGCACGATCTCAACCTCGCCGCCCGGTTCGCCGACCGGATCATCGTGCTGCACGGCGGCCGGATCGCCGCCGACGGCACCCCGGCCGCGGTGCTCCGGCACGAACTGATCGCCGAGGTGTTCGACGTCGCCCTGACCGTCAATACCGACGTCGCGGGCCAGCCCTTCGTGCTGCCGGAACTGGCGGACGATCGCCGCACCGCCGCGCGCCTCACCGGTTAGTACCACCGGCTACCGCCCCGCACCTTCCTCATAGCGATTCTAACTAACCGCCGGTCCGTGCGGGCCGGTTTTGGACCGGTTCAATTTGTCCTGCCACCGCGCGGCGCTTAGTTTGTAAGAGGCGCTGCCGACGCGGGAGCGTAGCGACGTCGATCACCACCGATATTGATTTCATCACCAAGAGGACCAGACGGACAGGCTATGAGCGTCAATGTAATTTTCGGCTCCGATGCCGGCGTGACCCGAGCGGTCGCCTCACGCATCGCCAAACGGATGCAGGGCCGCGCCGTCGACATCAAATCCGCCACCACCGCCGACTTCGAAGGCTGCAGCCTGCTGATCCTCGGCGCGCCGACTTACGGCTTCGGCGATCTGCAGGCCGATTGGGAAGCCAATCTCGACAAGCTGACCTCCGCCAATCTGACGGGCAAGAAGGTGGCGCTGTTCGGCACCGGCGATCAGACCAACTACCCGGACAGCTTCGTCGACGCGATGGGGCTGCTCTACGACCACGTCGTCGATCTCGGTGCCGACGTGGTCGGCTTCACCGACACCGCCGGCTACGACTACACGGCGTCGAAAGCCGAGCGCGACGGCCGCTTCGTCGGCCTCGCCCTCGACGAGGACGGACAGTCATCCAAGACCGAAAAAAGGATCACCGAATGGATCAGTCGTCTCACATGAGCGCCGCAACCCTGCAGATCTTCCAGCATCACCTTTACGAGCTGTCGAAGGGGCTGCGCCCGCTCGCGATGATGACGCTTCCCGCCGTCGACGCGACGGCGATCGTGGCGCGGCTGCGCACCGCGGGCATCGCCCACCACGTCCACGAAGCCTGCCAGCACCGCATCAACGTGGTGTTCGGCGTCGCCTCCGCGGTGCGCACCGTGCAGGGCTTCATGACCGGGCCGCTGTGCAACCTCACCGCCGAGCACGACTTCATGCTCGGTATCCTGCTCGGCTACGACCGCGAAATGCAGTGCCACCGCTTCCTGTCCCGCGCCGGCGGCGCCGCGATCGACACTGTCGCCGAACCGACTCACACGGTGGCGCCGAGCGAGCCGGTGCTGATTCATTGACGGTCGGCGGCGCTGGATCGCCGCCGACCACTCTTGCACGGATCTTGGTCGCAAGTGCTGTCCGTGTGGAGCGCAGCGTCGCCTCACCCCTTCACGTCATCGCCCGCGCATGCGGGCGACCCAGTATCCCAGAGCTTTCGTTCATCCGTCGTGCGCCCACGACCAACTCTCCGCGATACTGGGTCCCCCGCATGCGCGGGGGACGACGAAGATTGGTTTCAGGTGCGATTCGTGAGGTCGCGCCTCACTCCTCCTTGAAGCCGTATTCGGCGTGGTTGCCGGTGGCGCCGTAGTATTTGTACGGCAGGAATTTGCCCGACATCGAGATCTTGACGCGGTCGCCCTTCGGGTTCGGCAGCCGTTCCATCACCATGTCGAAATCGATCGCCGACATGATGCCGTCGCCGAATTCCTCTTCGATCAGCGCCTTCCAGGCCGGGCCGTTGATCATCACCAGTTCGTAGAACCGATAGATCAACGGATCGGTCGGCGGCATGGTGATGCCCTCGCCGCGCATCGGCACCTCGTTGAGCATCGCGGTCTCGACCGCCGACAGCCCGAACAGCTCCGCCGCCTTCGCCGCCTGCGGCTTGGTCAGCTTCATATGGCCGAGGATCGCGCCGACCACCAGCACTTCGGAATGGCCTCCGATGGTTTCGCAGATGTATTTCCAGGTCCAGACCTTCTCGCGCTTGATGTCGAGCAGCTTCTCGGTCAGTTGGGCTCGCTTCATGGTCGGTCTCCTTAAGTGAGGTGGGGGATTGTGGATGAAGGGGATCAGCGGGCGTTGGCCTGCAGCGGCACGGGCGTCGCGGCGTCATCAACGCCGGGCCGGACGACCGGCACCTGCAGCGGATCGTGATGCGGATTGGTGCTGGTGAAGGTCTTGCTGCGCGTCACCAGGAAGTCGACGATGTGGTTGCGCAGACCGTAGTAGTAAGGATGCCGGTGCAGATCGATTCTGGCGCGGTCCTTCGGCAGCGGGTTCTCGACGATCTCGGCGATCACCGCGCCGGGGCCGTTGGTCATCAGGTAGATCTTGTCGGCCAGATACATCGCCTCGTCGACGTCGTGGGTGATCATGAAGGTGGTCTGCCCGGTCTCCAGACAGATGCGGCGGACCTCGTCCTGCAGCGAGCCGCGGGTCAGCGCATCGAGCGCCGAGAACGGCTCGTCCATCAGCATGATCTTCGGCGTGATCGACAGCGCCCTCGCGATGCCGACCCGCTGCTTCATGCCGCCCGACAATTCCGACGGGCGCTTGTTCTCCGAACCGGTCAGGCCGACCAGATCGATGAAGCGCTGGGCGTGGGCACGGACCTTGGCCTTGTCCCAGTCACGCCATTTCGACGACACCGCATAGGCGACGTTGCCCATCACCGTACGCCACGGCAGCAGCGCGTGGCTCTGGAAGATCACCGCGCGGTCGAGGCTGGTGCCTTCGATCGCCTGGCCGTCGACGATCACCGCACCCTCGGTCGGCTGGTCGAGCCCGGCGAGAATATTCAGCACGGTGGTCTTGCCGCAGCCGGAGTGGCCGATCACGCAGCCGAATTCACCGCGCGGCAGCGACAGCCACAGGTTCTCGAAGATCGTGGTCTGCCCGCCGCCAGCGGCCGGATAGCGCTTGGCGATCGCTTCGACGGAAATGAACTTGTCGTTCGTCATCTGGCTCACTCCGGAAACGTGACCATGCGGGTGAACCGCGCCAGCACCTGATCGAGCAGCATGCCGACCAAACCGATCATCAGGATTGCGATGATCACATTGACGATCGACAGGTTGTTCCACTCGTTCCAGACGAAGTAACCGATGCCGGTTCCGCCGACGAGCATTTCGGCGGCGACGATCACCAGCCAGGCGATGCCGATCGAGATCCGCATTCCGGTGAGGATCGTCGGCGCGGCGGCGGGCAGGATTACAGTGAAGGCGCGGCGCACGGTGCCGACTTCCAGCGTACGGGCGACGTTGATCCACTCTTTACGCACCGAGGCGACGCCGAACGCGGTGTTGAGCAGCATCGGCCACACCGAGCAGATGAAGATCACGAACACAGCCGACAGGCTGGAGTCCTTGATGGTGTAGAGCGCCAGCGGCATCCAGGCGAGCGGGGAGATCGGCTTCAACACCTGGATGAACGGATCGAGCGCCTTGTTCATCAGCGGCGACATCCCGATCAGGAATCCGAGCGGGATCGCGACCGCAACCGCCAGCAGATAGCCGATCATCACCCGCGCTATCGAGTAACCGAGCTGGATGCCGAGGCCCTTGTCGTTGGGGCCGTTGTCGTAGAACGGGTGCTTGATGTGCTCCCACAGTTTGGCGCCGACGTCGAACGGGCCCGGCATCGCCGATTTGCCCTGGGTCGCGGTCGCGCCCATCAGCGCTGCGTATTCCGGACTCATCTTGGCGACCTCGCCGCTGCCGCGCGTCGCCAGATGCCAGGCGGCGATGAAGCCGCCAAACAGCAGCAGCGAGACCACCGCGGCGCGGAGGCGTAGTGATTTGGTCATGAATTCACCCGTGGTTCCTGTTCGGGTTTCGACGGCCGAACGATCCGGTCGCGCGAGCCGGCAGCGCAGCGGCGCATCTCGCCGAACCAGCCCCGGCGGCAATCCACGCGGGCATCGCAACGCCCGTCGAGGATGCACGCCGGAGCAGCCCGGCCTTCCGCGCTAGGACGCCTTCTTGATCTTGAAGCTGGCGAGATACTCCTCGGGATTGGACCCGTCGAACGATTTGCCCATCACCGAGAACGACCTCGTCGTCTTCTCCGGCGGCGTCAGCCCCGCCTCCTTCATCAGCCTCGCGGTGTCGGTCGCCAGATAGACCTGTTCGGCGATGGACTTGTAGTCGACGTCGCCCTTGATCTGCCCCCAGCGCTTCATCTGGGTCATGATCCAGACGGCGAAGGACTGCCACGGGAACGGATCGAAATCGATCCGGTTCGGCTGCTTGACGACATTGCCGAGACCGTCGGCATAGGTGCCGGTGAGGATCTGCTCCAGCACGATCGCCGGCTGGTTCAGGTAGTTGGCCGGCGCGATCGCTTGGGCGATCTCCTTGCGGTTTTCCGGCTTGTGGGCGTAGGCGGTCGCCTCGATAATCGACTTCAGCAGCGCGCCGTAGGTGTTCGGCATCGTGGTGACGAACTCCTTCGAGGCTGCGAAGGCGCAGCACGGATGGCCTTCCCAGATCTCCTTGGTGAGGATGTGAATGAAGCCGACGCCGTCATAGACGGCACGCTGGTTCATCGGATCCGGCGCCAGATAGCCGTCGATGTTGTCGGCGCGCAGATTGGCGACCATCTCCGGCGGCGGTACGGCGCGGATCTGGACGTCGACGTCGGGATCGATGCCGTGCTCGGCCAGATAGTAGCGCAGCAGATAGTTGTGCATCGAGTAATCGAACGGGACGGCGAATTTGAAGCCCTTCCAGTCCTTCGGATTGCGGCGATCCTTGTGCTTCATCGCCAGGGTGATGGCTTGTCCGTTGATGTTCTCCACCGCCGGCATGGTGTAAGGGATCGGATTGGAGCCGACCCCCATGGTGATCGCCAGCGGCATAGGCGACAGCATATGGGCGGCGTCGTATTCCTTGTTGAGCGTCTTATCGCGGATCACCGCCCAGCCGGCGGTCTTGATCACTTCGACATTGAGACCGTACTTCGAATAGAAACCCATCGGATGCGCCATGATGATCGGCGTGGCGCAAGTGATCGGAATGAAGCCAACCTTGAGGTCGGTCTTCTCCAGCGGACCGCCGGCGGCGAACACCTCCGTGGCGGTCTGCAGCGGGAAGAACTGCGACACCGCGGCCAGCGCGGTGGCCGCCCCCACCGACTTCAGAAACGCGCGCCGCGAGGCGTCCTGCGGAAACATCGCCCGCATCACCGCCGAGGCGACCACGCCCTCGAACCGCTTGTCTTCGCCCTGCGTCACGGCGAGCTGCAGCGACGCCTGCTCGGCGGCATGCTCGGCTTCGGTAGCATGACGACCACAACTACAACCCGCAGTATGCAGCCGGCGATTGGGATCGAACGGATTGTCGAACGTTGACATGAGACCTCCTGCGCTGACGTCGAGGTCATTGTCGCAAGGAGCGTGCCAAACTCGTCGATCGCCGAACATGCGACGTTATCGACGGTTGGCGCGGATTGTTGAGCACGAGATTTCGTAATATACGGATTTTCGTAGTCGAGTTACGAGATTTCGGAGTGTCGATGGACCTTTCGCTGCCGCCCCAGGCTCTGGCCAGGATCGATCCGGCGCTGCGCGCAGCGGTGTTCGACGGCGCGATCGAGGCCGTGCTGCTGATCGACCCGACACTTGACCAGATCGTCGATGCCAATCAGGCGGCCTGCGACTTGCTCGGCCACGGCTACGACTCCCTGCTGCAGATCAAGTTCAGCGCGCTGCACGGCTCGCAACTGCCGGCACTGGTGGTGTTCACCCAGGCGGTATTCGCCAAGGGGACCTACTGGAGCCATGCCCTCACTCCGATCCACGCCGGGGGCACGCAGCTTCGGCTCGAATATGCCGGCAAGCACCTGTCCCATCATGGCCGGTCGCTGCTGCTACTGACGATGAGCGATCTCGAGCAGCGCCGGCGGCGCTACGTCGACGCCGTCGCCGACGACTACATGCGCGACGGGCTGCCGGCGTGGCAGCGGATCGAACGGGTGTTTCAGGACATCGAACGCGAGAACCAGCTCATCCTGCGTGCCGCCGGCGAAGGCATCTACGGGGTCAATGCCGAGGGCAAGACCACCTTCGTCAATCCGGCCGCAGAACTCATTCTCGGCTGGACGGCTGATGAATTGGTCGGCACTGAGATGCACGCGATGGTGCATCACAGCCACCATGACGGCCGGCACTATCCTGGCCAGGCGTGCCCGATCTACGCCGCATTCCGCGACGGCGCGGTGCACACCGTCGACGGCGAGGTGTTCTGGCGCAAGGACGGCAAGCCGGTCTGGGTCGAATACACCTCGACGCCGATCCACGACCGCAGCGGCGTGGTGGTCGGCGCCGTGGTGGTGTTCCGCGACGTCAGCCAGCGGCACGAAGCGGACGAGAAACTGCGCGCCGCGCTCGCCGAAGTCGACCGTCTGCGCGAACGGCTGCAGCTCGAAAACGACTACCTGCAGGAGGAAATCCGAACCGAGACCAATCCGCGCGGCATCATCGGCCAGAGCGAAGCGATCCAGACCACGCTGCGCCAGGTCAAGCTGGTGGCGCCGACCGCCGCGACCGTGCTGATCACCGGCGAATCCGGCACCGGCAAGGAACTGATTGCCCGCGCGATCCACGAGGCCAGCACCCGGCGCGACCGGCCGCTGATCCGGGTCAACTGCGCCGCGATCCCGCGCGAGTTGTTCGAGAGCGAGTTCTTCGGCCACGCCCGCGGCGCGTTCACCGGCGCGGTGCGCGACCGCATCGGCCGGTTCGAGCTCGCCGACGGCGGCACGCTGTTCCTCGACGAGGTCGGCGAAATCCCGCTGGAGCTGCAGAGCAAACTGCTGCGCGTGCTGCAGGAAGGCAATTTCGAACGCGTCGGCGAAGAGCGCACCCGCAATGTCGACGTCCGCCTGATCGCAGCGACCAATCGTGACCTGAAACGCGAGGTGCAGCGCGGCCGCTTCCGCGAAGATTTGTATTTCCGGCTCAGCGTGTTTCCGATCGAGTCGGTGCCGCTGCGCGATCGGCGCGAGGACATTCCGCTGCTGGCGCAGCATTTCCTCGTCAACGAGGCGCGCGAACTGAAGACGGAACTCAGATTGTCGCAGGGCGACGTCCGCCGGCTGATGCGCTACGACTGGCCGGGCAACGTCCGCGAGCTGCAGAACGTGATCGAGCGCGCCACCATCCTGGCGCAGAACGGCCGGCTCCGCTTCGACCTGCCGGAATCGGCCAGCAGCCACGCATCGGCCAGCACCGGTCGCCAGAAGCCGGACGCGCAGCCCGCCGTGATGACCGCATCGGACTTGCGCAACCTCGAACGCGCCAACATCGTCGCGGCGCTGCGCGCCTGCAAGGGCAAGGTGTTCGGCGATGACGGCGCGGCGGCGATGCTCGACATGAAGCCGACGACGCTGGCGTCGCGGATCAAGGCGCTGGGCATCACCTCGCCGCGCAGCCAGGGGTGAATGGCCGGATCAGTGCCGATCAGAGGCGCGCAGGAGCGCCGGTCTTACGACTCGTCGCCGTCCGCCTTGCGCAGCAGATAGATGTCCATCACCCAGCCCTTGGCGGCGCGCACCTGGCGGCGGACGCGCTGGATTTCGGACGCGATCCCCGGAAGCCTGCCCGCGATCAGCACTTCGTCGTCCATGCCGAGATTGGCGGCCCAGAAGATCTCGGCGCCAGCGGCGTCGATCTTGGCGAAGGTCTCCTCGCCGTCGAGCATCACCACCGTGGTTTCGCCGGACCAGCGCCCGGCGGCAGCGAGCTTGCGCCCTGTCGTGACCGTGACGGGCTCGCCGATGCCGTTGAGCGCGATACCGTGACGCGCCGTCAACGCCTGCACCGCGGTGACGCCGGGAACGATCTCGTAGTCGAGCGCCATGCCGCGTGCGCGTAGCCGGTCGAGAATACGGATCGTGCTGTCGTACAGCGACGGATCGCCCCACACCAGAAACGCGCCGCAGCCGTGCTCCGGCAGTTGCTCGATCATCGCCTGCTGAAAGCGGCCCGCGATCTCGGCGTGCCAGTCGTCCACCGTGGCGCGATAGTCCTGCGGCTGCGCCTCGCGCTTCGGAATGTCGATGGTGACGAAGCGATAGCCCGGCACCGTGATGAAGCGTTCGCAGATCTGCTCGCGCGCCAGGCGCAGTTCGGCCTTTTCGTCGCCCTTGTCGGGAATGAAGAACACGGTGGCGCGGTTCAGCGCCTCGACGGCCTGAAGGGTCAGGTAGTTCGGACCGCCCGGCCCGATTCCGATCAACAAGATCTTCCGCATCGTCGTCCTGTTCCGGCGCTATCGCCGCTTCACCGCGCCAGCGCCAGCAAGGCGTCCAGATCGAGATTGCTTTCGCAATGATCGGCGAGCGCGTCCAGCGTCTCCTCGACCCGGCGCTCGAAATCGAGGCCGGAGGACGCGGCGCCGATCTGCGCCAGCCACGTGGAGCGGAACGCATCGCCGCCGAAGATGCCGTGCAGATAGCCGCCGCTGACGCGGCCGTCCGCCGACACCGCTCCCTCGGGACGCTCGCTGCCGCCCTCTTCGAGCTTCAGCCATGGCCGCGCCAAACCTGGCCCGGTGGTGCGGCCCATATGCATCTCGTAGCCGACGACACGGCATCCGCTGACCCGATCGACCGCATCGATCTCGATCAGGCGCTTGTCGCCGGAGATTTCGGTTTCGATGTCCAGCAGCCCGAGCCCGGCGGTTTCGCCGGCAGGCCCTTCGATGCCTTGGGGATCGCGCACCACGCGGCCAAGCATCTGGAAGCCCGCACACAGGCCGACGACGCGGCCGCCGCGGCGGACATGAGCGTGAATGTCGATGTCCCAGCCCTCGCGCCGGATCAGGTCGAGCTCGGTGCGGGTCGCTTTCGAGCCCGGCAGCACCACGACATCGACATCGGCCGGAATCGGCGAGCCCGGCTGAATCCACTGCAGCTCGATGTCGGGCTCGGCCACCAACGGATCGAGGTCGTCGAAATTGGCGACGCGCTGCAGCCGCGGCACCGCGATCTTGAGCCGGCCCCGGCTCGCCGCCGCGGCGCGCTCCAGCGCCAGCGAGTCTTCGGCCGGCAGCCGGTCGGCGCCGGGAAACCAGCGCAGCACGCCGAGGAACGGCCAGCCGGTCTCGGCCGTGATCGTTTTGCAGCCGGGCTCGAACAGCGAGAAGTCGCCGCGAAACTTGTTGATCAAATAGCCGACGACTCGGGACCGATCGCCCTCGCTCAGCAGCACGTAGCTGCCGACCAGCGCCGCCATGGTGCCGCCGCGATCGATATCCGACAGGAACACGACCGGCAGATCCGCCGCCTCGGCGAACCGCATGTTGGTGATGTCGGAGGCGCGCAAGTACACCTCGGCGCCGCTGCCGGCGCCCTCGACCAGCACCAGATCGGCCTCGGCAGCGAGCCGCTCGAAGCTGTCGACCACCGCCGGAATCAGCCGCTGCCGCATGTGGTGATAGATCCGCGCCGGGCAGTTGCCGAGCACGCGGCCACGCAGCACCACCTGGGCGCCGACCTCCGACTGCGGCTTCAGCAGCACCGGGTTCATGTGGATCGACGGCGCCACGCGGCAGGCGCGCGCTTGCAGCGCCTGGGCGCGGCCGATCTCGCCGCGGATCTGTTCGCCGTCGGCACCGGCCGGCAGATCCGAATCGGAGGCCACCGCGGCGTTGTTGCTCATGTTCTGCGCCTTGAACGGACGCACCACCAGCCCGCGCCGGGTGAAGGCGCGGCACAGCCCGGCGACCACCATGCTCTTGCCGACATCCGAGCTGGTGCCCTGGATCATCAGCGAGCGGGCACGCCGCGGGCCGGTGGTCGTGCGCGGCGTGAACTGGATTCGGGAGATGAGCTCCTCGACATGGGCGTCGGTCATGAAACCACTCGATGGCATGGAGTTGAGGGGAAGCGGCGCGGGCGCGTACGCCTACGGTCAGAACTGATCGGCTGCTGCGGCATCATTCAGCCATGGCCGGCCATCGCGACGACACCGAGCAACAGGCCGATCTGGATCATCTGTTCGGTGGCGCCGAGCACGTCGCCGCGGTAGCCGCCGATCAGCCGGAGAGCGATCCACGGCGCGGCCAGGCCGAACACGCCCGCGACCAGCAGCCCGACGATCGCCGCCGGCGGATCGAGCGCGACCAGCCATAGCGCGCCGAGCACGCTGAAGGCAGCCAGTCCGAACCAGCCCGCACCACTGATCGCGCGCGTCGGATAGCTGAGCTTGCCGGTGGCGGCGTCGCCGGCATAAGGCAGCGCCGACATCGCCGCGACGATGCCGGTCCGCCCCAGACTATAGCCGGCCACCAGAGTCGCGACGCCGAGCCACGGCGGCAGGCTCGCCAGCGCTGCGACGCGGATCGCAAAACTGAGGACCAGCGCCACCGCACCATAGAGGCCAAGGCGGCTGTCCTTGATCAGCGCCAGGCGCTGCTCGCGGGTGCTGCCGCCGAACAGGCCATCGGCGGTGTCCGCGATGCCATCCTCGTGCAGCGCGCCGGTGAGCGCGGCGCCCGCCGCCACAGCCATCATCGCCGGCAC
The DNA here is from genome assembly GCF_010906995.1 of Rhodopseudomonas sp. WA056. Lineage (NCBI taxonomy): Bacteria > Pseudomonadati > Pseudomonadota > Alphaproteobacteria > Hyphomicrobiales > Nitrobacteraceae > Rhodopseudomonas > Rhodopseudomonas sp. WA056. The sequence continues at coordinate 23,630 of NZ_QPFS01000073.1, forward strand.
TACCCCCGACCAGATCAGCGAGCCTGCGAGCAGCACGCCGCCACAGACCAAGCCGATCCCGGCGCCGACCAGCGGAAAGTACTTCGATGCGCTCAGCAGCCAGTCGTCGTCGAACTGCGCGGTGCGCGGCGTCGGCAGCAGCGTCATGAACTGCACGGCGTTGAGCAGGGATTGGAACTGCCGGCTCACGGTCGGGGTCCGAGCCGGCCCGCCAGCACGTCCGACAGCGCGGCGAGATCGTTGAGGATGCCGGCGGCGGCGCGCAACAACGGCACGGTCATTAATGCGCCGGTGCCCTCACCCAGCCGCAAGCCGAGGTCGAGATACGGCGTCGCCTGCATTGCGTCGAGCAGCACGCGGTGGCCACGCTCGGCCGAGCGATGCGAGAACACGCAGTAGTCGCGCGCGGCGGGCTGCAGCCGCACCGCGAGCAGCGCGGCCGCGCTGGCGATGAAGCCGTCGATGACAACCGGCCGCCGCGAGGCCGCGGCGCCGAGCACCGCGCCGGCCATCATCGCGATGTCGAAGCCGCCGAACTCGGCGAGCACGTCGAGCGGTGCCGTGGGCTGCGCCCGCGCCGCGGCCTGCTCGACGATGGCGCGCTTGTGCACCACGCCGGCATCGTCCATCCCGGCACCGCGACCGACGCAATCAAAGATCGGCTCGCCTGTCAGCGCGTGCGTGATCAGCGCCGCCGAGGTGGTGTTGCCGATCCCCATCTCGCCGATCGCAACGATGTCGAGCCCGCCCGCGATATCCTCGCGCACCAGATCGGCCGCCGCCGTGATCGCCTGCGCCACCTCCTGATGAGTCATCGCCGGTTCATGGCGGGCGTTGCGAGTGCCGCGGCGGATCTTGCGATCGATCAGCTTGGGATGCGGCGGCATCTCGGC
>NZ_QPFS01000074.1:0-24366 GCF_010906995.1 Rhodopseudomonas sp. WA056
GCCCGGGGCCCCCCACCCCGGCCTCCGCTTCGCTCGGCCGACCCGCCCCGCAAGGGGGAGGGGATCGGCAGCGCTAGCGTCGCAATTCCTCCTTCGCTCCCCTAAAGTCCGCGCTCTGCCAACCGAGTCGCCGCATGCCCGTCCGCCAGCTTCCCGAAACCATCGTCAACCGCATCGCTGCCGGCGAGGTGGTGGAGCGGCCGGCGAGCGTGGTGAAGGAGCTGGTCGAGAACGCGATCGACGCCGGCGCCAGCCGGATCGACATCTTCTCGGATGGCGGCGGCCGGCGGAAAATCGTGATCGCCGACGACGGCTCCGGCATGACGGCGGCGGACCTCGCCCTTGCGGTCGATCGCCACGCCACCTCCAAGCTCGACGACGAGGATTTGCTGGCGATCCGCACCCTCGGGTTTCGCGGCGAAGCGCTGCCGTCGATTGGCGCGGTGGCGCGGTTGTCGATCACCACGCGCCATGCCAGCGAGCCGCACGCCTGGGCGATGCGGGTCGAGGGTGGCGACAAGACCCCGATCGCGCCGGCCGCGCTGAGCCAGGGCACCCGCGTCGAAGTCGCCGATCTGTTCTTTGCAACGCCGGCGCGGCTGAAGTTTCTCAAGACCGATCGCACCGAGGCCGAGGCGATCCGCGAGGTGGTGCGGCGGCTGGCGATGGCGCGGCCGGACGTCGCCTTCACGCTCGCCGGCGAAGAGCGCGCGCCGGTGACCTGGGCAGCGGCGCTGCCCGGCGCGCCGGGGCAATTGATCCGGCTCGGCGACATTCTCGGCGCCGACTTCCGCGCCAATGCCATCGAGGTCCGCGCCGAGCGCGAGGGCGTGGTGGTCGAAGGCTTCGCCGCGGCGCCGTCGCTGACCCGCGCCAATGCGCTCGGGCAGTATCTGTTCGTCAACGGCCGCCCGGTGCGCGACAAGCTGATCTTGGGGGCGGTGCGCGCCGCCTATTCCGACTACTTGCCGCGCGACCGCCATCCGGTGGTGGCGTTGTTCGTCACGCTGGATAGTCGCGAGGTCGACGCCAACGTGCATCCGGCCAAGACCGAGGTGCGTTTCCGCAATGCCGGCCTGGTCCGCGCGCTGATCGTGCATGCGTTGAAGGAAGGTCTGGCGCGCGAAGGACGCCGTACCGCGGCCAACAGTGCCAGCAGCGTGATCTCGACGTTTCGTCCCGCCTCGATGCCGCCGGCGAATTGGGACTGGCGCGCGTCGCCGTCCTATCCGGTCGGCGGCAGCGCGGCGCCGTCGTTCGCCGAGCGGGCGCAGGCGGCGTTCGATGTCGGTGCGCCGAGCGCCGACATTCGCCCGACCGAGGTGACGCCGGATCTGCTCGACCGGCCGCTGGGTGCTGCGCGCACGCAGATCCACGAGACCTACATCGTGTCGCAAACCCGCGATGGCCTGATCGTGATCGATCAGCACGCGGCGCACGAGCGCATCGTCTATGAGCGGCTGAAGGCGTCGCTCGAAGCCAACGGCGTGCAGCGCCAGATCCTGCTGATCCCCGACATCGTCGAGATGGACGAGGCGACGGTCGAGCGCCTGGTCGCGCGGGCCGAGGAGCTGGCAAAGTTCGGCCTCGTGATCGAGAGCTTCGGCCCCGGCGCGGTGGCGGTGCGCGAAACGCCGTCGCTGCTCGGCAAGACCGATGCCGGCGGTCTGCTCCGCGATCTCGCCGAACACATGGCCGAATGGGACGAAGCGCTGCCGCTGGAACGCCGCCTGATGCACGTCGCCGCCACCATGGCCTGCCACGGCTCGGTGCGGGCCGGGCGCGTGCTCAAGCCGGAGGAAATGAACGCGCTCTTGCGCGAGATGGAAGCCACCCCGAACTCCGGCCAATGCAACCACGGCCGCCCGACCTATGTCGAACTGACGCTGGCGGATATCGAGAAGCTGTTCGGGCGGAGGTAGTTGGCTCCGTCATTCCGGGGCGCCGCGCAGCGGCAAACCCGGAATCTCGCAGTTATGAAGCCAACAGATTCCGGGTTCGCGAGCTGTCGCTCGCGCCCCGGAATGACTCGTGGTGAGAGTGGTGCCTAACTAATAGACCCTCAGAACACCTTCTTGATCCAGCCGTGCTTGTCCTCGGCGCGGCCGTATTGAATGTCGACGAGCTGCTTGCGCAGGCCCATCGCCACCTCGCCGGCCTGGCCGCCGCCAATGGTGAAGTCACCGTGGTTGGAGCACACCTTGCCGATCGGCGAGATCACCGCGGCGGTGCCGCAGGCGAACGCTTCCTTGAGCTTGCCGCTTGCCGCATCTGCGCGCCACTGATCGATCGTGTACGGCTCCTCGCGCACTACGCGGCCGGCGTCGCGCGCCAGCGTGATGATCGAGTCGCGGGTGATTCCGGGCAGGATGGTGCCGAGCGGCGGCGTCGACAGCGAGCCGTCGTCGAACACGAAGAACACGTTCATGCCGCCGAGCTCTTCGACGTAGCGGCGCTCGAGCGCGTCGAGGAACACCACCTGGTCGCAGCCGCGCTCGATCGCCTCGGCCTGGGCGCGCAAAGACGCCGCGTAGTTGCCGCCGCATTTGACGCCGCCGGTGCCGCCGACCGCGGCGCGGGTGTAGTTCTCCGACACCCAGATCGACACCGGGGCGGGGCCGCCCTTGAAGTACGAGCCGACCGGCGAGGCGATCACCGAGAAGATGTACTCCGCCGACGGCTTGACGCCGAGGAAGATCTCGCTGGCGATCATGAACGGCCGCAGATACAGGCTGCCTTCGCCGCCCGGAATCCAGTTGCGGTCGATCTTCACCAGTTGCTCGATCGCCTCGATGAACACCTGCTCGGGAAGCTGCGCCATCGCCATGCGGTCGGCGCTGTCGCGGAAGCGGCGCGCATTGGCGTCGGGGCGGAACAGGTTCACGCCGCCGTCGTCGCGCTTGTAGGCCTTGAGACCCTCGAAAATCTCCTGCGCGTAGTGCAGCACGGCGTGAGCCGGATCGAGCGGGAAGTTCGAGCGCGCCTCGATGCGGGCGCCGTGCCAGCCGTGGGTCTGGTCGTAGCGCACGATCGCCATGTGGTCGGTGAAGACCCGGCCGAAGCCGAGATTTTCCAGCTTCGCGTCGCGTTCCTTGTCGGGGGTCGGGTTCGCCGAGGGCTGGATGTCGAAGTTCAGCCAGAGCGAGCCGTCGATCTTGTCGAACGAAACTCCCATCGATCTTCTCCTGGACCGGCGCGCCTGCGGGTGGCCGTGGTTGTGGCGGATCCCGCTGCGAAGCCGGCCGCATAGGGTGGTTATCGGTCCCGACGCATCGCCGGGAGATGTCTTTGGCGGAATTGCCGAACTCCGCTAATGTTTCGGCCGAGCCGTCCGACCATCGCATGCAGGCCGCCGGGCAGCTTTCCTTTATCGGACTGCACGGGCGCGGGTCGCAAGCGGAATAGTCGAATATTTCGTCTTGGTCGGCGGTTTTGTAACATAAAGACCTGATATGTCAACATGGCTGACATAAATTTCAACGAGATGGTTCGGCCGACCGCCGACATCCCTGCGGAGACTGCGTCCGGTGCGGACCCGCATCCGCCGCGCTGGGACATCATCGAGCTGCTGTTCTTCGCCTATCGCGACTTCGTCGGCGATGCCGACCATGTGCTGGAGGCGTTCGGCTTCGGCCGCGCCCACCACCGCGTGGTGCATTTCGTCTGCCGCTATCCCGGCCTGACGGTGGCGGATCTGCTCGACGTGCTCCGGATCACCAAGCAGTCTCTCAGCCGGGTGCTGAAGCAGCTCCTGGACGAGGGCTACATCGTGCAGAAGGCCGGCGACAGCGACCGCCGCCAGCGCCTTCTTTTCGCCACCGCAAAGGGCGAGGCGCTGGTGGAGAAACTGGCCCGGCTGCAGACCGAGCGGATCGACCGCGCGCTGCGCGATCTTCCGCCCGCCGGCGCCGAGGCGGTCGGCAAATTCCTCCGCGCCATGATCGATCGGGACGATCCGGACAAGGTGCTCCAGACCATCCTGCACGGCGGCGCCAGCGCAAAGGACGTGACGTGATCCAGCTCGCAGCACTGGCGAAGAAACCGGTCCGCCCCGCCGACGACGCGCCGCATCTGCTGCTGGTCGACGACGACCGCCGGATCCGCGATCTGCTGTCGCGGTTTCTCGCCTCCGAGGGCTACCGCGTCACCACCGCGCAGAGCGTGCGCGACGCCCGCGCCAAGCTGGCGGGGCTCGACTTCGACCTCTTGATCCTCGACGTGATGATGCCGGGCGAGACCGGCTTCGATCTCGCCCGCTCGATCCGCCAGACATCCGACGTGCCGATCGTGATGCTCACCGCCCGGCACGAGGCGGAGAGCCGGATCGAGGGGCTGCAGATCGGCGCCGACGACTACGTCGCCAAGCCGTTCGAGCCGCGCGAATTGCTGCTGCGGATCGGCAATATCCTCAAGCGCACCGCGCCGGCGCCGGCCGCCAAGGCCGAGACGGTGGCGTTCGGGCCTTACGTGTTTCACATCGAGCGCGGCGAACTGCGCCAGGGCGACGAGATCGTTCACCTGACCGACCGCGAGCGCGACATGCTGCGGATGCTGGCGGCGGCCCCCGGCGAAACCGTGCCGCGCGGCGATCTATCCGGCGCCGGCAATGCCAACGAGCGCGCGGTCGACGTCCAGATCAACCGCCTCCGCCGCAAGATCGAGCGCGATCCAGCCAACCCGCTATTCCTGCAAGCCGTCCGCGGCATCGGCTACCGCCTGGTGGCGGCGCCGTAGGGCCTGATTAGTTTGGTGATGAGCAGAGCTTTGCCCCAGGCACCGTGCAACCTCTCCCCGCAAGGGCGGGGCGAGGGGGCTCGCTGTGCTTGGGGCGAGGGCTTTGCTTTCAGCGTCGTCGCTGAAAGGGACGGCGCTCGCGCAGTTGGGCGGCCTTCGTCATGAGCACGCTCGACACCGGGCTGACGCTGATCCGCTCCGCGACGCGGCGGGTGTCGGCGGCCAACGGTTACTTAGGGCAGCGCTTCAACGACTTCATGCCGAAGGGGCTGTACGCCCGCGCGCTCTTGATCATCATCGTGCCGATGGTGCTGCTGCAGTCGGTGATCGCCTTCGTGTTCATGGAGCGGCACTGGAACACGGTGACGCAGCGGCTGTCGGCGGCGGTGGTGCAGGACATCGCGACGCTGATCGACGTCTACAAGAGCTATCCGCAGGACAAGGACCGCGCGGTGCTGCGGCGGATCGCGCAGACCCGGCTCGGGCTCGTCGTCGACTTCCTCGGCCCCGGCGAAATGCCGCCGCCCGGGCCGAAGCCGTTTTTCTCGCTGCTCGATCAGTCGATCAGCAAGCAGATCAGCCGGCAGATCGCGCGGCCGTTCTGGATTGATACTGTCGGCCGCTCCAGCCTGGTCGAGATCCGCATCCAGCTCGACGATGCGGTGATGCGGGTGTTCGCGCTGCGCAGTGCGGCCTACGCGTCGAACTCCGAAATCTTCCTGCTATGGATGGTCGGCACGTCGACGGTGCTGCTGATCGTCGCGGTGCTGTTCCTGCGCAATCAGATCCGGCCGGTGCTGCGGCTCGCCGACGCCGCCGAGAGCTTCGGCAAGGGCCGCGACGTGCCGAACTTCCGGCCGCGCGGCGCCCGCGAGGTGCGGCGCGCCGCCTATGCGTTCATCGAGATGAAGGCCCGCGTCGAGCGCTCGATCGAGCAGCGCACCGCGATGCTGGCCGGCGTCAGCCACGACCTGCGCACCATCCTGACTCGCTTCAAGCTCGAACTCGAACTGATCGGCGACGCGCCCGAGACCGAGGGGATGCGCAAGGATGTCGACGAAATGTCGGCGATGCTGGAGGCGTATCTGGCGTTCGCGCGCGGCGACAGCGGCGAGCAGGCGCAGCCGACCGACATGGCGGCGGCCTTGGAGGAGTTGCGCTCCGACGCCGAACGCCATGGCCACGTCGTCAGCGTCGCCTTCACCGGTCAGCCGGTGGTGACGGTGAAGCCGGCCTCATTCAAGCGCTGCCTCGCCAATCTGGTGTCGAACGCCGCTCGCCACGCCCACACCATCGCCATCACCGGGCAGCGCGATCACCGCTATCTGACGGTGACCATCGACGACGACGGTCCGGGGATTCCGACGGCGATGCGCGAGGAAGTGTTCAAGCCGTTCCTGCGGCTCGACGATGCCCGCAACCAGGACGAAGGCGGCACCGGCCTCGGCCTCGCCATTGCCCGCGACATCGCCCGTTCGCACGGCGGCGACATCACCCTCGGCGACAGCCCGATGGGCGGCCTGCGCGCGACGGTGCGGGTGCCGGTGTAGTTGTAGCGGGTGCCGGTGTAGTTGTATTCGTGTCGTTCGCGGCGTCTCTCCATCCTCAATCGTCATCACCCGCGCATGCGGGTGATCCAGTATTCCAGAGCGCCAGTTATTTCACACGAGCGCTCTGGAATACTGGGTCGCCCGGACGAGCCGGGCGATGACGTGGGTGTGTTTAACGAAGCGTCATCGCCGGGCTCGACCCGGCGATCCATCCTCTTCGCGGAATGCTGCTGCATCTGAGCGCGCGCTTGCGCGCGATGGATGCGCGGGTCAAGCCCGCGCATGACGTCGGTATTCTGCTTACTTCGCCAATTCCTTCGACCGCTTCGTCGCCGCCGCCACCGCGCGGGTCAGCAGCGGGCGGAAGCCGTCCTCCGCCATCAGCACCTCCAGCGCCGCGGCGGTGGTGCCGCCGGGGGAGGTGACGTTCTTGCGCAGCGTTGCGGCGTCGAGGTCGGAGCGGTGCAGCAGTTCGCCGGAGCCGGCGACGGTGGCGCGCGCCAGCGTCATCGCGAGCTCTTCCGGCAGGCCGGCTTCGACACCGGCGCGGGCGAGCTCTTCGGCGAGCAGGAATACGTAAGCCGGGCCCGAGCCGGACACCGCTGTCACGGCATCGATCAGGGCCTCGTCCTCTACCCACTCGACGCCGCCGGTGGCACGCAGCAGCGCATCGGCAGTGCTGCGCTGCGCGGGGGTGACGTTGCTGGCCGCCACCGCGACGGTGATACCGCGGCCGATCGCGGCCGGCGTGTTCGGCATCGCGCGAACGACATGGCCGCCGAGTTGCTCGGACAGCGCTGCGATCGGCTTGCCGGCCATGATCGATACCACCAGGGTCGACGGCCCGACATAGCCGCGCAGCGCCGCGGCGGCGTCGGCGAACATCTGCGGCTTGACGGCGACCACCAGCGTCGACACCGCGCCGACGTCGCTGGCGGAGGCATTGAGGCGGACGCCGCGCGCGCTCAGCGCGGCGATGTCGTCGGTGGGATGCGGTTCGATCACCACCACGTCGCCGCCGTCCAGTCCCTGCGCCAGCCAGCCGGTGAGCAGCGCGCCGCCCATTTTGCCGGCGCCGGCCAGCACCACCGTGCCGCCGAGCTGTTGCAGTGGAGACTTCGAGAAAGTGGTCATCGCGCGCATCCATCGGCGCCGCAGGCGGCGGCGTCATCCGGTCAGCGTTCTAGGAGAAGGCGGCAGCGCTCACAAGGGCCGAAACGCGCAAGTGGCCTCTCCACGTCATTGCGAGCCGAAGGCGAAGCATCCAGAGGATCAGTGCACGGAGTGCCTGGTCGGCTTTGCCTTCTCGCAATGACGGAGAAATCGAGCAGGGAGCCGTCAGGCCTCGCCCTGAGTGTCGAACATCGCCGCGCTCATTGCTTCGGCGGCGGTCTTGCCGGCCCACACCGTGAACTGGATCGCCGGGTAGTAGCGCTCGCAGGCGTGGATGGCGCTGATCAGCATGGTCTCGCACTGCGCTTCGGTGGCGGCGAGCCCGCCCGGCAGCACCAGCGCCTGACGATACATCACGGTGCCGGTGTGATTCCACACGTCGAAATGACCGACCCAGAGCTGTTCGTTGACCGCTGCGATCAGCCGCAGCGTCTCGGTGCGGCGTGCGGCCGGCACCTTCATGTCGAAGGCGCAGGCCAGATGCAGCGCTTCGATCTCGTGCATCCAGGTGAACGACAGCGTGTAGTCGGTCCACTGGCCCTTGGCGACGATGGTGATTTCGTCCTCGCCGGAGCGCTCGAAGGCGAGGTCGTTCGACGCTGCGATGTCTTCGACGACCGCGAGCGGATTATTTCGTGAATCGATGATGCCTTCGAGCAAGGGCATGCCGTCTCGACCTTACGTTGGATTATGCTGATACGCATGAGGCAGGCCGGTACGCGCCTGTACCCGTGCTCGTGCCGGAAGGATTAGTCCGGACGAACCGAGGTTGCAGGGATGAAATGATGTGATTTGCGGAATCCGTGCAATGCCGGGCTTCGCCAATTCCACAACCAAAGAGTAACCCGTCCACAGCCGAGCGAGCAGGGCGAGAACAAAACGGAATCGGATTCGCGTGGTCCGAGTCCGGCGCGCGGAATTCGCTCCACACGAGTCTTTCGACGCGGCCGCAACTTTGATTCGTGCGCGCCCGCTGGTAGCCTGGGCCGACCTTCAGATCACAGCCGAGCGAGCCTGCCGATGACCGACACCATGACCGATCCCGCCGAAACGGCTCCGCCGCCGGCCGAACGGACCTATCCGCGCTTCGCCAAGCCGCAGCGCGTCGCCTTCGTGCAATCGTCGTGGCATCGCGACGTGGTCGGCGCTTGCTGGGAGTCGTTCGAGCGCGAGATCGTCGTGCGCGGCATCCCCGCTTCGCAGGTCGATCTGTTCGAGGTGCCGGGCTCGTTCGAAATTCCGCTGCATGTGCAGCTTCTGGCGAAGACCCGGCGCTATACCGCGATCGTCGCCGCCGGCCTCGTGGTCGACGACGGGCTGACCGGCTTCGTCGCGCCGACGGTGATCGAGGCGTTGATGGAGGTGCAATTGCGCACCGAGGTGCCGGTGTTCTCCGCGGTGGCGACGCCGCAAGGCTTCGATCGCGACGCGCCGCAAGCCGAGCGCTTCACGCAGCATTTCACCGCCAAGGGCGCCGAACTCGCCCACGCCTGCGCCGACACCCTGCTCAGCCTCGAACGCCTGCGCGGCCAGGTCGCAGCGGGGATCGTGTAGTCGCGGGATCGTGTGGTCGAACGACTCCGTCATTCCGGGGCGCGAGCGAAGCTCGCGAACCCGGAATCCAGAGATTGTTGAAATATCGCTGGTGCCTCGAACGTCGAGATTTGCGGGTTCGCTCACTTCGTGAGCGCCCCGGAATGACGGCTTTCTTGTCGATGAAGAGATTCCGGGTTCGCGAGCTCTACTCGCGCGCCCGGAATGACAAAAGAGACGCTGATTGCGTCGAATGACGACGGAGATCAGGGAAACTTAGTCGAACAGGCTCGACACCGACTCTTCCGCCGCGGTGCGGCCGATCGCTTCGGCGATCAGGGAGGCGATGGAGATGGTGCGGATGTTCGGCGCCTTGCAGACGCCTTCGGTCGGCTGGATCGAGTCGGTGATCACCAGTTCCTTGAGCTTGGAATTGGTGATGCGGGCGCAGGCGCCGCCGGACAGCACGCCGTGGGTGATGTAGGCATAGACGTCGGTGGCGCCGTTGGCCAGCAGCGCTTCGGCGGCGTTGACCAGCGTGCCGCCGGAATCGACGATGTCGTCGAGCAGGATGCAGGTGTAGCCGGCGACTTCGCCGATCACGTTCATCACTTCGGATTCGCCGGCGCGTTCGCGGCGCTTGTCGATGATCGCCAGCGGCGCGTTGATGCGTTTGGCGAGACCGCGGGCGCGGACCACGCCGCCGACGTCGGGCGACACCACCATCACCTTCGACAGGTCGAAGCGCTCCTTGATGTCGCGCACCATCACCGGCGAGGCGTAGAGGTTGTCGGTCGGAATGTCGAAGAAGCCCTGGATCTGGCCGGCGTGCAGGTCCAGCGTCATCACCCGGTCGGCGCCGGCATGGGTGATCAGATTGGCGACCAGCTTGGCCGAGATCGGCGTGCGCGGTCCCGCCTTGCGGTCCTGCCGGGCGTAGCCGAAATACGGGATCACCGCGGTGATGCGGCGCGCCGAGGCACGGCGCAGCGCGTCGGTGATGATCAGGAGTTCCATCAGGTGGTCGTTCGCCGGAAACGAGGTCGACTGGATGATGAAGACGTCCGAGCCGCGGACGTTCTCCTGAATCTCGACGAACACTTCATTGTCGGCGAAGCGGCGGACGCTGGCTTTGGTCAGCGGCATGTTCAGCCACTGCGCGATGTCGCGCGCCAGCGCCGGATTGGAATTGCCGGCGACCAGTTTGACCGATCCGTTCTTGCCCGACATCGACGCGTCCCCCCTCGGCGCGGTGGATACTACGTTCAGCATATCGGTTGACTCGCGAAATCGGACTGTTTTGCGAGCGAGGTGATATCAGTCGCCCGCCAGCGATGGCAACCCATCGTGACGGTTTTCCGGTGCGGATTCGACCTATGTCGCGTGCAATTGCGGCAATCAGCGTGCAGCGTAACTCAGGGCTGCGGAGGGCGCATCGCTGCTTGCCGCCGGTGCCGGCTCGGCGCTCGCGATCGCCGGACCGCTCGCCGCTGGCGCCGAAGGCGCGGCCGGCTCGGCTGGTAACCCGCCGTTCACCAATCGGCCGAGCCCGGTCAAGCCGGCCTGGGCGATCCGGCGCAGCACCACGTCGTCGGCCTGCGCCCATGCATCGCGGCCGTTGCCGGCCGGTTCCTCACCGGACAGCCGCAGCGCGCGCTGCTGGTCGCGGTCGTAGACGTCCCATACCCAGGCGATGTTGGTGCGATTGCCGCGGACCTGCGCCGACAGATAGCTGCGGACCCGATAGGCCGCGCCGCCCTCGCGAGAGACCACCGGGATCTGGCGCAGCTTGGATTCACTGTCGAGCACCGCGACCATGCGGTCGAACACCTGCGGCGGCGGGCCGTCGATCGACTCGAACGCGACGCCGCTGCCGTCTGCCGAAGCCATCGGACCGGCACCGGGGCCGCCTTGGGTGACGCAGCCGGCGAGGCCGGTGAGCAGTGTGAGCAGAAGGGCGGTGCGCGTCGTGCGCGAGGCGATCAGGCGGGGCAGGCGAGCCAACATGCAGGGTCCCGTCGAAAGCGCGGCGCAGCGGCCGCCGAACGACGGAAGCGATATCGTTAAAATGCATTAAGGTCTAGGGCGGGGCGCGTCCCAGGTTAACCCTTTGCCGCCGGCCGGATCAAATTTATCTAAAATTTTCAATCGATTGCCGCGACTGCTGGGGGCTCGGGCGTAAACCAACGTGGTTAATTCTCGTTCATCATTGCCGCTTGCCGGAGGCGCGGCACTCAGGCGTCCGCGTCCAGCACGATGGCATGGACGTGGCGGCCGTAGTCCGGCTCGTTGCGATGCGTGGTACGGCGATAGGAGAAGAATCGCTCGTCCGGATAGGTGTCGATGCCGAGATCGTCGATCGCCCCGATCCCGGCGGTCTGAAGCCGCATCTGGATGAAGCCGCCGAGGTCGAACATCGCGTGGCCGGCGCGTTCGGCTGCGGCGAAGAAGGCCGCGTAGGCCGGATCGGCCGCGGTGAAGCGGGCGACGAACTCGTCGCCGACCTCGTAAGACGGCTGCCGGATCAGCGGGCCGATCGCGGCGACGACGCGGCTGCGGTCGGCGCCGAGCCGTTCCATCGCATCGAGGGTGGATTCCAGCACGCCGGTCAGCGCGCCCTTCCAGCCGGCATGGGCGGCGCCGATCACCCGCGCGGCCGGATCGGCGAACAGGATCGGACCACAATCGGCCGCAGAGGCTCCGATCGCGAGACCCGGCGTCCGGGTGACGATGGCGTCGGCCTTGGGCCGGTTCGCCGCGGCCCAAGGCGCCTCGGCCACCGCCACGTCCGGCGAGTGCACCTGATGGACGGTGAGGAAATGCTCCGGCGCGACCCCGAGCGCTGCTGCCATCCGCCGCCGGTTTTCGGCGACTTTGGCCGGGTCGTCGTTCGAGCCGACGCCGGCGTTCAGCCCGGCATAGATCCCCTCGGATACGCCGCCCTCGCGGGTGAAGAACGCGTGACGCACGCCCGGCGCGGCCCCGAGCAGCGGCGAGGTGATGATCATCCGCTGATCCCTTGCCGGCGCTCGGCGGCGCGATCGGTGTCGTCGCTGAGCGCGACCAGGGTCTCGATCTTCGGATCGGAGACCCCGATCACCTTGAACATCGAGCCCATTGCGCCGCGGCCTTCGCCGGTCAGCCGCTGCAGCGCGCCGGCGATGTCTTCCGACACCTGCGGCGTCGCCTTCGCCATCAGCGACAGCGCGCGGGTTTCGATGCCGAGCCGCCTCAGGAACGTACCCTGCGTCACCGGACCATGGGCGCGGGCGCCGACGCTTTCGGCGGCGCGGCCGAGCGCGTCGAAATCGACATGCGCGGTGAGGTCGGCGCGGCCGGGATGCTGCAGCGGATCGGCATAGCTGTGGCTGGCGATCGCCTGGAACGTGTCGCCGACGTCGCTGCGCAGATGGCCGTAATCGATGATCAGTGCGGCGCCGCCCTGGTCGCGCACCCGGCTGGCGATCTTGAGGATTTCGGCGTCCGGCCGCCATTCGAACACCGCGCCGGGCGGTGCCAGCCGCACCAATGGCGGCAGCAGCGCCTCGAAACCGGGGATCGGATCGGCGGCGACGCCGAATACCAATTCGCCGGCCGAGCCGATCTCGATCACCCGCTCGTGCCAGCCGGTCTCGCGCTTGATCGCCTGGTGGATCGGCAGCACGTCGAAATATTCGTTGGCGAGAACGACGGCGGGGCCTTCCGGCACGTCGTCGAAGCTGTCGTGCCAGTGGATGTTGCGGATGCCGGCCAGCGTGGTCTGCTGCTTCTGGCGCAGCACCGGATTGATCTCGACCAGATGCACGCTGAGCGACTGGTACAGGATCGGCAGCACCCGCAGCGCGCGCAGCGCGTCGGCCATCATGGTGCCGCGGCCGGGTCCGATCTCGATCAGCCGCAGCGTCTGCGGCTCGTCGGCGGCCTTCCACACCGAAGCCGACCACAGCCCGAGCAGTTCGCCGAACATCTGGCTGATCTCGGGCGAAGTGGTGAAATCGCCTTCGCGGCCGAGCGGATCGCGGGTGAGGTAATAGCCGTGCTCGGGATGGCCGAGGCACAATTCCATGTAGCGCCACACCGGCATCGGGCCGGCCGCCTTGATCAGCCGCTTGATCTCGGTGGCGAGCGCAGTCTGGTCGATCATGACGCCACCTCGCCGGACCGGGGCGCCGCCGCTCGTCCGCGCCGCCAGGTCGTGATCATCACCGCGATGCCGACGATCACCATCGGCACAGACAGCAGCATCCCCATGGTCATGCCGCCCCACAGGAAGCCGAGCTGCGGGTCGGGCTCGCGGAAGAATTCGCCGGTGATGCGGGCGAGGCCATAGAAGGTGAGGAACGCGCCGATGATCAGGCCCGGCCGCTTCAGCGCGCCGGCGCGGATCATCAGCGCCAGGATCACGAACAGGGCGATGCCTTCGAGTCCGGCTTCATAAAGCTGGCTCGGATGCCGCGGCAGCGGCCCGGCATTGGGAAACACCATCGCCCACGGCACCGAGGCGTCGGCCGGCCGGCCCCACAATTCGCCGTTGATGAAGTTGGCGATGCGGCCGAGGAACAGCCCGATCGGGCCGACCGCGCAGGTGATGTCGCCGAGCGACAGGATCGGCACCTTGCGCTTCCATCCGAACAGCACGACCGCCAGCACGCAGCCGATGAAGCCGCCGTGGAACGACATTCCGCCCTTCCACAATTCGAAGATCTCCGCCGGATGCCGGATGAAGAAGTCGAGATTGTAGAACAGCACATAGCCGGCGCGGCCGCCGAGGATGATGCCGATGGTGATCCACAGGATGAAGTCGTCGAACGCCTCCAGCGAGATCGGCGACGGGCCGCCCCACAGCCGCTGACGCTTGATCAGGATGCGGGCGTACAGCCAGCCGACCACAATGCCGGCGATATAGGCCAGCGCGTACCAGCGGATCGCGAACGGACCGATCGCGACGGCCACCGGATCGAATACGGGAAAGGCGACGGCGAAGAATGGCATTGTGGGTTTGGCTTATCTCCAAAGCCCGCAACGGTACAGCGTCAATTGCCGCCGCGCGCGCCGCCGGAGCTGTCGACCGATCCTTAAATCGACCTTGCGACGAGGGTGCGAACGTCGCAAGGAGGGGCACATTGGATCGGGCCGGCGCGGGGCGCGTCGGGCGGCCTTGAAGTAGGCCCGATCCATCGCCATTGTCACCGCCAACGCCTGTTCGGCCTGCAACCGCGCACGATGCGCGACGGAGATCTCGACCATGACCCAGACCAACAACCGGCTTTTCGACGAGATCGGCCGCCTGATGAACGACGCCGCCGGCGCGGCGCAGGGCGTCAAGCGCGAGATCGATGGGGTGGTGCGCAGCCAGGCCGAGAAGATCCTGCGCGACCTCGATCTGGTGAAGCGCGAGGAGTTCGAGGCGTTCAAGGAGATGGTCCGCCTCACCCGCGAAGAGAACGAGGCGCTGAAAGCCCGGATCGCCGCGCTGGAAGCCCGTCAGGGCGGCGGCTCCGAACCCCCGACGGCGCTGGCGTAAGGACGGCGGACAGGCGCCAGTTTGCCTGCTTGAGTCCCTGATGGTGAGGAGGCCGCGAAGCGGCCGTCTCGAACCATGAAGGCCAATGAGGTCAAGCCGACATCCGGGTGCATCCTTCGAGACGCCCCGCCGCCGCGTTGCGGGCGGCGCCGGGCTCTTCAGGATGAGGCCGTGCTCGGAAAATGCGATTTCCTTGTCATTTGCGGCCTTTGCGGCTAGAACCCCGGCACGTCAGCGGCCCCCGCACCCCTGGAGGCTTGCCGCGACGTCTGCAATGGGCCGCTTCGCGGCCTTTAACTTTTTACAGATCAAGGACTTAAGCAGATGACGAGCGTCTTGGAACTGAAGGCGACCGCGCGTCCGAAGAGCGGCAAGGGGGCCGCCCGGGCCGAGCGTCGCGCCGGCCGCGTGCCCGGAGTGATCTACGGTGACAACCAGCCCCCGCTGCCGATCTCGGTCGAAGAGAAAGAGCTTCGCCTGCGGATTTTGGCCGGCCGGTTCCTGACCACGGTGTTCGACGTCGTTCTCGACGGCAAGAAGCATCGCGTCATCCCGCGCGACTATCACCTCGATCCGGTGAAGGACTTCCCGGTTCACGTCGACTTCCTGCGGCTCGGCGCCGGTGCGACCATCCGCGTCAGCGTGCCGCTGCATCTGAAGGGTCTCGAAGTCGCCCCGGGCGTGAAGCGCGGCGGTACCTTCAACATCGTCACCCACACCGTCGAGCTCGAAGCCCCGGCCGAGAACATTCCGCAGTTCATCGAAGCCGACGTGTCGAACCTCGACATCGGCGTGTCGCTGCATCTGTCGGACATCGCGCTGCCGACCGGCGTCAAGTCGGTGTCGCGTGAGGACGTCACGCTGGTCACCATCGTGCCGCCGTCGGGCTACAACGAGGACAAGGCTGCGGCGGGTGCCGCACCTGCGGCCGCTGCCGCGCCGGCCGCTGCGGCGAAGGCTCCGGCTGCCGCCAAGGCTCCGGCGGCTGCGGCTCCGGCGGCCAAGAAGAAGTAATCCGGCGCGGGGTTCCGCGTCATGCGGCTGTTCGTCGGGCTCGGCAATCCCGGTACGAAGTACCAGGACAACCGGCACAACATCGGCTTCATGGTCATCGACGAGATCGCACGGCGTCATGGCTTCTCGCCATGGCGCCGTCGTTTTCAGGGCGAGACCGCCGACGGCGTGCTCGACGGGATCCGCATCACGCTGCTGAAGCCGTCGACCTATATGAACGAATCCGGCCGCGCCGTGCAGGAAGCGGCCGGCTTCTACAAGATCGGGCAGGACGAGGTTGCCGTGTTTCACGACGAGATCGAACTGCCGCCGGCGAAAGTTCGCGTGAAGGTCGGCGGCGGCATCGCCGGGCACAACGGCCTGCGCTCGATCTCGGCGCATATCGGCAACGAGTATCTTCGCGTCCGGCTCGGCGTCGGCCATCCGGGCGCGAAGGAGCTGGTGCACAATCACGTGCTCGGCGATTTCGCCAAGAGCGAACGGCCCTGGGTCGAAGCGTTATGCGAGATCGCCGCAGACAACGCCGGCCTGATCGCCAAGGGTAAGGACGCCTCCTTCGCCAACAAGGTGCATCTGGCGATGCAGGCGAAGGGATTTTACGACAACGACAAGGGCGAGCCGAAGGGCAGCAACAAGTAGGAACGTCATCGCCGGGCTTGGAGCCGCGTGTGACGCCAACTCGGTGGCGATCGCCGTCAACACATTTGCCGTCATGGCCGGGCTCGTCCCGGCCATCCACGCCTTCGCCGAGCAGCAGCGCCGCAAGACGTGGATGCCCGGCACGAGGCCGGGCATGACGGAGTCTGAAAAGAGGACGACATGGGCTTCAAATGCGGGATCGTCGGACTGCCGAACGTCGGCAAGTCGACGCTGTTCAACGCGCTGACCGAGACTGCGGCGGCGCAGGCGGCGAACTATCCGTTCTGCACCATCGAGCCGAATGTCGGCGAGGTGGCGGTGCCGGATCCGCGGCTCGACAAGCTGGCCGAGGTCGGCAAGTCGCAGCAGATCATTCCGACCCGGCTGACCTTCGTCGACATCGCCGGCCTGGTGAAGGGCGCCTCCAAGGGTGAAGGTCTCGGCAACCAGTTCCTCGCCACCATCCGCGAGGTCGATGCGATCGCGCATGTGGTGCGCTGCTTCGAGGACGGCGATATCACCCATGTCGAGGGCCGGGTCGCGCCGCTCGCCGATATCGAGACGATCGAGACCGAGCTGATGCTCGCCGATCTCGAGAGTCTCGAAAAGCGCGTCGACAACCTGACCAAGAAGGCCAAGGGCGGCGACAAGGATTCCAAGGAGCAGCTTGAGCTCGTCACCCGCGCGCTGACGCTGCTGCGCGACGGTAAGCCGGCGCGTTTCCTCGAGCGCAAGCCGGAGGAAGAGCGCGCGTTCCGGATGCTCGGCCTGCTCACCTCGAAGCCGGTTCTGTACGTCTGCAACGTCGAGGAAGGCTCGGCCGCCGAAGGCAACAAGTTCTCCGAACAGGTGATGGCGCGTGCCAAGGAAGAAGGCGCGGTCGCGGTGGTGATCTCGGCCAAGATCGAATCCGAGATCGCGACGCTGTCGAAGGAAGAGCGCACCGACTTCCTCGACACGCTGGGCTTGCACGAGGCCGGTCTCGACCGGCTGATCCGCGCCGGCTACGAGCTGCTGCACCTGATCACCTATTTCACGGTCGGCCCCAAGGAAGCCCGCGCCTGGACCATCACCAAGGGCACCAAGGCGCCGCAGGCCGCCGCCGTGATTCACACCGATTTCGAGAAGGGCTTCATCCGCGCCGAGACCATTGCCTATGACGACTACATCCGTCTGGGCGGCGAAGCCGGCGCCCGCGACGGCGGCAAACTCAGGCTGGAAGGCAAGGAATACATCGTCGCCGACGGCGACGTGATGCACTTCAGGTTCAACACCTGAACCGAAGCAGCTCCGCCTCTCATCGAGTCATTCCGGGGCGCTCGCGCCTGCGAGCGAACCCGGAATCTCGTTCTTTGCGGTGCTGTCTTAAATCATCTCCAGATTCCGGGTTCGCGCTGCGCGCGCCCCGGAATGACGGTCACTTTGTTATCTGAACCCCTGCTGGTCGCGGATCGCGCCGAGGTGTTCGTTGATGCGGAACACGATCAGCACGAACTCGGCGACGATACGCGAAAACACGATCCCGACCAGGATCGAGGCGAGGCTGGACAGCACCAGGAGAAAACCGCCGAACGGGCTCACCGCCATCGCCGCCAGCCCGGAAAACACGCCGGATATGCCGAACAGCACGATCATCGCGATCACCAGCCAATAGAAGGTCTTGATGATGGTCGGCGTGATGAACCGGTCCCATTGAAACAGGTCCCGAAAATTGAACATCGGTGGTCTCCCCCAACAAACCGAATGATGGGGTTGTGATCGACCGCAATAACGGCCACAATCAGGCCTCCCACCAGCAAATGCCATGACAGCCCTGTTCTTCGAAAACTTCGCCCCCGGTCACTTCGGCCGCTACGGACCTCGCCGCGTCACGCGCGAGGAGATCATCGCTTTTGCTTCGGAATACGATCCGCAGCCGATGCATCTGGACGAACACGCCGCCAACGCCTCGATGCTGCAAGGCATGTCGGCCTCGGGCTGGCATCTGTCGTCGCTGATGATGCGGATGATGTACGACGGCTTCATCAAGGACACCGCCTCGCTCGGCTCGCCGGGCGTCGACGAGATGCGCTGGATGTCGCCGCTGCGCCCCGGGGACGACCTGCTGCTCGATGTCGAAGTGATCGAGGCGCGGGTGTCGAAAAGCCGGCCGGAGACCGGCATCGTCACCTTCAAGTGCTATGTGCGCAACGGCCGCGGCCAGATGCTCAGCGAGATGGTGTCGCCGATCATCGTCAAGCGTCGCGCCGCCGCCGCCGGCAGCAACGGATAGCGATCACCATGCGTTTCCTGGAAGACATGACGGTCGGCGAACGCCGCGAGGTCGGCTCGTTCACCTTCACGGCCGACTCGATCAAGACCTTCGCACGGCAGTTCGATCCGCAGCCGTTCCACCTCGACGAGGAGGCCGGCAAGAACTCTCTGTTCGGCGGGCTCGCCGCGTCCGGCTGGCACGTCGCCGCGGTGTGTATGAAGCTGATGGTTGCGGATGCCCAGCGCGAGTCCGCGGAGGCCGCCAAGCGTGGTGAGCTGGTGGCGACCGGCGGTCCGTCCCCGGGATTCCGCGAGCTGCGCTGGCTGAAGCCGGTGCTGGCCGGCGACACCGTCACCTACTACAAGCAGATCGAGAATCTGCGGCCGTCCGATTCGCGTCCGCAATGGGGAATCATGCAGGCCCGCAACACCGCGATCAATCAGCGCGGCGAGGTGGTGTTCTCATTCCTCGCCACGGCATTCGTGCCGCGGCGGCCGAATGCGGAGTGAGGCGCACGGGACACAACCGCCGGCATTTTAACCAAATGCGGGGTTTTTCCGCGAGACGGCTCCGGAACGCTCGGGATATTAACAAGTTGTGAACCTTGCGAGCGTCACGGTCGACGAACGCAGGGCTGAGGGAAATTCAAGACAATGGCTGACCAGGCTGGACTGAAATGGGTGGGCGTGATCTTCGCGACCGTGACGGTCGCGGTGATGATCACCACCGGAATGATCGTGAAGGGTTACGCGGTGGGCTCCTACAGTCTCGATCCCGCGCCGGTGGCGAGCTCGTCCACGTTCTCCGACCGCTGAGCCGAAGCTCGCGGGTGGCCGGCCGCCGCGCCGGCCTTTTCGGCTTCGATCCGAATCGCAATTCGAACCGTCGCAAAAGAAAAGCAGCCACCTCGCGATGGCTGCTTTTGTCGTTTCAAGACGGGTCTTGTCGTGACGTGTCTTGACGTTCAGGGCCGGCGATCGTCAGGATCGCGGCCGGATCAGCCGTGACGCAGCGTGTCGGCGGTGCGTTTCCACTGTGCGACGTTGTCGGCGATCATCCGGGTGGACTTCATCGCCGCCTGGCTGAGCTGGGCATAGCTCGAGATCTCGCGCTGAACCCGCTGACCTTCGGCGTGCAGCAGGTCGCGCAGCGCCTCCAGTTCGCCGATCAGGCTTTCGATCTCGCCGAGCGAGGTGCCGGCGACCCGCTGGATCAACGAATTGACGTTGTTGACGGCGGCCTCCGCGGTGCTGTCGAGCGCCAGCCCGGAGGTTGCTGCGGCAGCATCCGGCGAGGTCGTCGCCGAGGGCCGGCGCAGATAGGCGATGTCGTTGCGGACGAAGTCACGGATACCGGCTTCCACTTCGGAGACGGCGGCGAGGTTTTCGTCGGCTTCCGACGTCTCGATCTTTTCAGAAGGAATGGCGTTCATTCGGTTGGTCCCCTGTTTGAGCGTCACGCCGCGCGGGGATCCCCCGCACGCAATCTGCCGCCGCATCACTCCAGTGTAATTTGACCGCATCGCGGCCGTTCTGCGGCGCCGCCTCGGTGTTTCGGCGACAATCCTCAACGTCCCATTAACGACGCGGCTGCCAGCCCCAGGGGAGAAGCCGGCAGCGCCACAACTCCGACGATTGTTTCAGGCGATCTTCGGCAGATGGATCGGGCGGCCGAGGGCCTGTTCGACCAGGTCGAAAGTGTCGATCACCATCCGCAGATTGGTCAGCCGGCCGTCGTGGAATTGGGTGAACAGCGCCATCCGCACGCTGATCGGCCGGTTGGTCCCGGCGGCGGTGAGCGAGTAGCGCACCATCGAGGCGGCCGAGTCGACCCCGAGCATCACCGATTCGCGATGATAGCGAAAGATCCGCACGCTGTCGGCGATCTGCCGGCAGACTTCCAGCACCGCGACCTTGCCCTGACGGGCGCCGAAGAAGGGAAACATCGCACTCGGACCGTAGATCGCCCAGTCGATGTTGTCGTCGAGGATGGCAGCGAGGTCTTCCTGCTGGCGGTCGTTGAGGGCGCGATGCAATGCGCGCGAGAACCGCCAGAGACTGTGCTCTGTCATTTGGCAATCCCGTTCGAGGTTGGGTGTCAATGCAAGCAGCGGCACCTGGGCATCGCTGACGATGCCGTGCCCTTCGCGATTTGCTGCGCTATGCGCTTCGATTAGTTACACTAAGAGCTAATTGCAATCTAATTTTGTGCGTTGCACAAATTTCGTCTCGCGGACCCGGCCGCCCTTTCGGCAGGCATCGGTCGGTCAGAACCGCCACAGTTCTGCCGGCATTCCTGCAGTTTTCGGATACTCGCGGTCGATATCGAGCAATCAGGTTGCTGCGACCTCGGAGAAGTCCGAGGGTGACGGCGGGCCGATGGCTGTCGCCGCAGTGGCCGTCATCGGCGCTGATCCGGCGCGAACGGCACGGCGCCCGACAGACGCCCTGCGCGACGAAGATCTGATTCGCGAAATCGCCGCGGCGCTGACGGGCGATATAGCCTGCTGATAGCAGGGGGCGGCCGTATTCGAGCCGCCCCCCCGCCACGATCAGGATCAGCGCCCGGCCTGCTTGGCGGCCCGCTTCTTCGCGCCGGTCTTGGCCGGCTTCGCGGCGGGCTTGTCGGCCGCGGTCTTCGCCCCTGGCTTTGGCGCCGCCTTGTCCGCCGCTTTGGATTTCTCCGCCGCCTTGGACTTGGCAGCCGCTGCGGCTGCCGAGGCGGCATCTTCGGCCGCCTTGCGCATCGCGCGGGCGTAGGCATCGGCGGCGTTGTCGGCGGCGGTCTGCAACCGCTTGGTCGCCGCCAGTCCGAGTTCATAGGCGACGGTCGCCAGCGCCTTGGCCTGCGCCTTGCCGGTCGCGTCCTTGGCCTTGGCGCCGCGCGCCAGCAGCGCGGCGCGGCGTTTCTTCACCGCGGCCGTGAGCGTCTTCGTTTGCTGTTTCGCGAGCTGCCGGATGATCGCGTCGAGATCGGCCTCGGCCATGTTGATAGTCCCCCAGAACTGTCTCGGTAGAAGTGTCTTGTTTGCGCGCGACTATGCAGAGGCGCATCGCGCTTGGCAATTCGCCAGTTCCGCCGTGCGGCATAAGCCGCCGCGCCGGGACGATTGCATGGTGCGGCGTCGCCGCTGCGGCTTGACTTCGTCGCCGTCTCGGACAATCTCGCCGCCAAGCCCCAACAAACCGCAAACAACATCGGGAGAAGAACAAGATGGCAGACGCCTACATCATCGACGCAGTCCGCACCCCCCGCGGCATCGGTAAAGTCGGAAAGGGCGCTCTCGCCGACATGCATCCCCAGCACCTCGCCGCCACCGTGCTGAAGGCGATCGCCGAACGTAACAAGCTCAACACCGCCGACGTCGACGACATCATCTGGTCGACCTCGACCCAGCGCGGCAAGCAGGGCGGCGACCTCGGCCGCATGGCGGCGCTCGACGCCGGCTACGACATCAAGGCCTCCGGCACCACGCTCGACCGCTTCTGCGGCGGCGGCATCACCGCGGTGAACTTCGCCGCGGCGCAGATCATGAGTGGCATGGAAGACGTGGTAATCGCCGGCGGCACCGAAATGATGTCGCTGACCGCGTCGATGGCGGCGGAGGACATGGCGGCCGGCAAGCCGCCGCTCGGCATGGGCTCGGGCAATGCCCGTCTCGCCAAGGTGCATCCGCAGTCGCATCAGGGCATCTGCGGCGACGCGATCGCCAGCATGGAAGGCATCAGCCGCGAGGCGCTCGACGCGCTCGGCCTGGAAAGCCAGCGCCGCGCCGCGATCGCGATTCAGGAAGGCCGCTTCGACAAGAGCATCGTTCCGGTGGTCGACGACGAGGGCAAGGTGGTGCTCGGCAAGGACGAGTATCCGCGTCCCGAGACCACCGCCGAAGGCCTCGCCGCGCTGAAGCCGGCCTTCACCGCGATGGCCGACTATCCGCTCGACGACAAGGGCACAACCTATCGCAAGCTGATCAACCAGAAGTATCCGGATCTCGAGATCAAGCACGTCCATCACGCCGGCAACTCCTCGGGCGTGGTCGACGGCGCCGCGGCGCTGCTGCTGACCTCGAAGGACTACGCCGAGAAGCACGGCCTCAAGCCGCGCGCGAAGATCGTGGCGATGGCCAACATCGGCGACGATCCGACCCTGATGCTGAACGCGCCGGTGCCAGCCGCCAAGAAGGTGCTGCAGAAGGCCGGTCTCACCAAGGACGATATCGACCTCTGGGAGATCAACGAAGCCTTCGCCGTGGTCGCCGAGAAGTTCATGCGCGACCTCGACCTCGACCGCTCCAAGGTCAACGTCAACGGCGGCGCGATTGCGCTGGGCCACCCGATCGGCGCCACCGGCGCGATCCTGGTCGGCACCGTGCTCGACGAACTCGAGCGCCGTGGCCTGAAGCGCGGCCTCGTCACCATGTGCGCCGCCGGCGGCATGGCCCCGGCGATCATCATCGAGCGGGTGTGACGGGCAGGAGCGCTCGGGATCGGAGGATGGGTTGAGCGAAGCGAAACCCATCGCGCCGCGCACCAGAGCCGAAGTGAGCGAAAAGGCGGCGCCTCACGCGCCGCCCTTTTTGTTTTCCACGACCTCTCTACGCCGTCATGGCCGGGCTCGTCCCGGCCATCCACGTCTTCGGCCGCTACTACAAAGATAACGTGGTGTCTGGGACCCGAGCGGGCATGACGGCGTAGTCCACGCCAACACTCCGTCATTGCGAGCGAAGTGAAGCAATCCAGCCCAGCGCACGGAACTGGATTTCTCCGTCGCTACGCTCCTCGCAATGACGATGGCGGAGGGTTGAGCGTTAGCGACACCCATCACCCGCGTGCATGGAGTTCGATGGGTTTCGCTGCGCTCAACCCATCCTACGTCCTCGCGAAGAATTCGTTGGCCTGCTTCTCTGTCTCGAAGCGAGCTACTTCGAAGTAGTCTGGATCGTCTTCGGCCGTCTCCGGCGATCTAAGGACGACGAACTCCGCCCCTCTACGTTCAACCAGCGTGGTGAGATCGTTGCTCCGGACGGGCGTGTTGTCTCGTGCTTCGCAATAGGGGCACTCGTCGTCGCACATGCAGGACCATTCGTCCGACCATCGCCGGTTACAACGATAACATTCATAGTGATTGAGAAACCAAGCCATGCTCGCCTCCTCATTTGATCAAGCGATAAGAACCTCTGCCTACGAACTCCAAGAACCCACGATCGCGCAGATATTGTAGCTGTTGTCGAATCTTCGGTCGAACGTTCTGGTTGTCAGGGTAGAGCGTACCCAGATGCTGGTCGAACGCGTAGACTTCATCGAGCGTGAATTCCGGTTTGCCGATGGATTCGACGCAATTCATCACATCGAGCAGCCAGCCCTTGGTTTCGAGAGACTCCTGCCGAAGAAAGAGCGTCTTCTGCCATTCCTCCAGCACCAGGTCCTTCGGCCGGATGCTCCGGTTTTGGACGATATGTATCTTCCCCGACTCGGGAATGCGGCCGAGCAGAATGTTCGATCCAATCCATCCCGCGCGCTTTGCCGTCGGCGCCAGCGGCTTCCGTGCCTCGATGATCTCGCGGACGAAGAAATGCTTGGGCACGATGAATAGATTGATGACTTCGAGCGACTTGAGGTCGTAGTTCATCAGCAACAAGTTGGGATTGTTGCTCTCGGTCAGACGCTCACACTTTGTCTTGTAGGCACCATCGGCGACAGTCGGGCCGAATTTGCCTTTCTGGCTCTTGAGTTCGAATTCTTCCCGGCATGACGCGCAGAAGAAGTCGGCAAGTGGGCTGTTATTCGGAAACTGGGAAATATTCTGGTTGCCGCAATGTGGGCAGTAAGCCCAGGTCTTGACCCACGTCTCCGTCCAGACGCGGGCATTCTGTGAGCCGCTGGTGTAGGCGGCCTGAGTCTCTTCAAAGCCGAGTTTCATGGCTCAGCCTAACAAATCATCTCACG
>NZ_QPFS01000075.1:0-24233 GCF_010906995.1 Rhodopseudomonas sp. WA056
CCGTCGAGCAGCGTATTCTTGTTGCCCTTGCGCCGGCGTGCCGCGATCAGGCGGCCATCGGAATGACGAAAGCTGCCGCCTATCCGCAGCAGCTTGCTGTCGTGCTTGAAATCGTAGTCGGTGCGGGTGCCGAAGCCGAACAACAGATCGCCGATCGCCGTCAGCGCAGAAGTCTTGCCGGCCTCGTTGGCGCCGAGCACGACGTGCAGCGACGCCTGCGGCGCGAACGACAGGACGCGGTCGGTGAAGACGCCGTAGCGCTCCAGCGCCAGTTGTTCGATCCTCACGACAGCTCTCCGCTCAGCAGCGCGCGCGCGTCGTCGGTCAGGCTGCGGACGACGTCCGACGCATCGAATTCCTCGTGCAGATCGCGCGGCAACTTCGCCTTGATGGTCTCGGTCAGTTCAGCCAGCGCCGCGGCGAAGCCGGGATCCTGCGCGCCTTCGGCGAGCAGGGCGGCGACGTCGATGTCGTCGCCATTCGACTGGATGATCGCGGCGCGCGCCGGCAGCGAGGTCTTGATTTTGAGCTGCTCGATCCAGCAGTCGGCGGCGAGCTGCAATGCGCCGGCGCGCAGATCGTCCTGCAGCGTCTCGCGGTGCGCCAGCAGTTTGTCGTGCAACGATGTCGCCCCGGTCAGCGTCACCCGGACCGCCAGCGCGCGGCCTTCGCTCTGCGCATGCAGCTCGGTGAGGCGCTCGCTGACCAGCGCGGGAATCTGCGCTTCGTCGGCGCAGCCGGACAGGTCGATCGTCAGATGCGCCCAGCGGGCGCCGTCGAGCGCCAGCGGCGTCACCTCGATGATGCGGCCGTCCTCGACGGTGACGCGCATCGCGCCCTTGGGTCCGGTTTCGCGGACGCTGCGGCCCTGCAGATTGCCCGGAAATACCACCCACGGATCGCGGCTGACGATTTCGGCGGCATGGACGTGGCCGAGCGCCCAGTAATCGTAACCGAACCGCTTCAGGTCATCGAGGCTGCACGGCGCGTAGCCTGCGTGGCCGCGGGTGCCGTCGAGCGAAGTATGCAGCACGCCGATATTGAGCCAGCCTTCGCGGCGCGCCGGATAGCCGGCGACGAAATCGGCGTTGACGCGATCGGCGAAGCTGCGGCCGTGCAGCGCCACGCGATAGCGTTTGAGTTCGACCGTCGCCGCCTTGGTCGGAAACACCGTGACGCTGTCCGGGTAGGGCAGGCCTCGCGACATCAGGCTTTCGGCGTCGTGATTGCCCTTGACGATGAACACGGGAATCCCGGCGCGATGCAGCGCGCCGACGGCGCCGACGAAGAACAGCCCGGTGGTGACGTCCTTCCAGTCGCCGTCGAAGATGTCGCCGGCGATAATCAGGAACGCGGCGCCACTGGCGATGGTCTCGTCGACCAGCGCCTGGACCGCCTTGCGTCCGGCTGCGGCGAAACGCTGCGCGACGTCCTCGTTCTTGGTCCGGAGCCCGGCCAGCGGGCTGTCGATGTGAAGGTCGGCGGCGTGAATGAAGGTGAAGCGCATGATGAGATGGTCTGGGAGTCCGATCGTAAGGGCGGGCCGCGCGGGACGATCAAGTCTTAGATGCAATCTGCACTTGCGATCAAGTGCGCCATCGCGTTTCGCTGGCGGCGCAACCATGCTTTGCTGACGGCGCAGAACCCGGGATTGGATACTGCGATCGATCGCATCGAAAGCTGTTGTCGGTGACGCTGCGCAATGACGCACACACGTGATCGCTGCATCTTGGCATTCAGTGTCGTGATGTCGATCGCGGCGAGGGCGCCAGCACCGATCACAGGATGAACGAAGGAGCTTTTCGAGTGGACATTCCGCGTATCTTCACCGTCAGCGAAAGCGCGCATCGCATCCACAATCCATTCTCTGCCGAAAAGCTCGCGACACTCGGCGCAGCGCTGCGGATGGCGCCCGGCACGCGCGTGCTGGATCTCGGCAGCGGGTCGGGCGAGATGCTGTGCACCTGGGCGCGGGACCACGGGATCAGTGGCACCGGGATCGACATGAGTCCCTTGTTCACGGAGCAAGCACAGCTTCGCGCGCGCGAACTCGGCGTCGCCGATCAGGTCACGTTCGTTCACGGCGACGCAGCCGGCTATGTCGCCGACGAGAAGGTCGGCTTGGCGGCCTGCGTGGGCGCCACCTGGATCGGCGGCGGCGTCCGCGGCACGATCGAGCTGCTGACGAGGAACCTCCAAGACGGAGGCTGCATTCTGATCGGCGAGCCCTATTGGCTGCAATTGCCGCCGAGCGAGGAGGTCGCCCAAGAGTGTCGCGCCCATGCGATCTCGGATTTCCTGCTGCTTCCGGACCTGGTCGCGTCGTTCGGCGCCTTGAATTACGATGTCGTGGAAATGGTCCTGGCAAGCCAGGACAGTTGGGATCGGTACGAGGCCGCCAAATGGCTCACGATGCGCCAGTGGCTCGACGCCAATCCCGACGACGACTTCGCGGCTGAAGTTCGCGCCGAGCTGACCTCGTCGCCGGAACGTTACGCGCGGTACGGTCGTGACTATCTCGGCTGGGGCGTGTTCGCGCTGATGGCGCGGTAATGACTGTCGAGATCGTCTCGGCCCTCGGGCCGTGCTGAGTTTCAGATCGCCGCCAGCGCGCTGGCCACTCGCGTCTGGATCCGCGTCACGGCGGCCGCATCGAGTTGCTCGCAACCATAGAACGACAGAAAGGTCAGCTTGGCCTGCGGCGCGCAGGTACCGAGGATCGCGGTCTTGAGGATACGCTTGACCGGCTGGCGCAGCACCAGCCGGTCGATCCACCACGGCGACCCCAGCGTGGTGATCGCGACGACACGCCGAAGCGAGCGGAGGCGGGGACGGATCCGTCCCAGATCGGACGCGTGGTCGTAGGCGACGCCAGGCGCCCACACCCTGTCGAACCAACCTTTCATGAGCGCCGGCATGCCGAACCACCAGGTGGGAAACACCAGCACCAGCGTTTCGGCCCACGACAGATCGTCGATTTCGGCTGCCAGTTCCGACTGGTCAAAAGCCGCGTAATAGCTCGACCGCTCGGCCGCGGTCAGCGCCGGCGCAAAGCCGGCAGCGTGAAGATCGAGCAGCCGGACCTCGTGGCCGGCGCGCGCGAGCGCTGCCTGGGCATCGCGGCCGAGCTGCCCGCACAGACTGTCTGCAAGCGGATGCGCGACGACGACAAGGCATCTGGTGGGTGTCATGTGGCGCAGACCATAGCGCGAGTCGACGAGCTTCGTCGTGACGTCGATCTCGGATGAAAATGCGACCTTAGGGGGCGGCACCATCGACGTCGACTGCTGCTCCGTCAGGCTCTTCACCGCATCCAAAATTCGCATAAGGTATATTATGGAATATTCATATAGGCACGTTTTTCCAACCAGTTGTCTGGCATACTGCAGACACTGCGTAGAATCGCACGCGTGGTCACGCGGCCGAATGGATCGCGGTCGTGGTGGCTTGCCGCCCATCATCGGCAGCGCGCCGCGGCCGATGTTCGCCCGCGCAGACCTCGGTGACCCGGCGCCGGTCGGCCATCCACCGGCGGCTCAAAATCGCTTGACCGGACCAGCCGAAATGATGACCAAGGGCGCGTCGACATTTCGGGTGCGTTCTCACAAAAAGACCACGCGGGCAGGAGGAAGCGAGATGAGTTTTTCACGCAGGAGCTTGTTGAAGGCATCGGCAGCGGCGGCCGCGATCGGCGGCATCGGTGCGCCTTGGGTGGCGCGCGCCGCCGAAGCCGAGTTCAAGTACAAATACGCCAACAACCTGCCCGACACCCATCCGCTCAACGTTCGCGCCCGCGAGATGTCGGCGGCGATCAAGGCCGAGACCGATGGTCGGGTCCAGATCGACGTTTTCCCGAACAACCAGCTCGGCTCCGACACCGACATGCTGAGCCAGATCCGGGCCGGCGGCGTCGAGTTCTTCACGCTGTCGGGCCTGATCCTGTCGACCCTGGTGCCGGCGGCTTCGATCAACGGCATCGGCTTCGCGTTCCCGGACTACGACACGGTCTGGAAGGCGATGGACGGCGAACTCGGCGGCTATGTCCGCGGCGAGATCCAGAAGGCCGGCCTGATGGTGATGGACAAGATCTGGGACAACGGCTTCCGCCAGACCACCTCCTCGACCCGGCCGATCAACGGCCCCGAAGATTTCAAGGGCTTCAAGATCCGCGTTCCGGTGTCGCCGCTGTGGACCTCGATGTTCAGGGCGTTCGATGCGGCGCCCGCCTCGATCAATTTCAGCGAAGTTTATTCGGCGCTGCAGACCAAGGTGGTCGAAGGCCAGGAAAATCCGCTGGTGCTGATCTCCACCGCCAAGCTGTACGAAGTGCAGAAGTACTGCTCGCTGACCAATCACATGTGGGACGGCTTCTGGTTCCTGGCCAACCGCCGCGCCTGGGAGAAGCTGCCGCCGGACGTGCGCACGATCGTCGCCAAGAACATCAATGCGGCCGCGGTGAAGGAACGCGAAGACACCGCCAAGCTCAACGCTACCGTCAAGGAAGAGCTGATCGCCAAGGGCCTGATCTTCAACCAGCCGTCGGTGATGCCGTTCCGCGACAAGCTGCGCAACGCCGGCTTCTATGCCGAGTGGAAAGGCAAATACGGCGAGCAGGCGTGGTCGCTGCTCGAGAAGTCCGTCGGCAAGCTGGCGTAACGGCTGGCCCCGATGTCGAGCGCCGACGCTTCGCAGCTCACCGCCGGTGAACGGCTCCACGCGCCGCAGCGCAAGTCGCTGATCGGCGCGCTGGAGGCCGGGCTCGGCCTGATGGTCGAGATCCCGGCCGCCGTCCTGGTGGTGGTCGAAATCGTCGTGCTGTTCGCCGGAGTGGTATCACGTTACGTATTGCACAGCCCGTTGATCTGGTCCGACGAACTGGCCTCGATCCTGTTCCTGTGGCTGGCGATGCTCGGCGCCGCGGTGGCGTTCCGCCGCGGCGAGCACATGCGGATGACCGCGATGGTGGCGGGGGCCTCCCCGCGCCTGCGCGCCTGGCTCGATCTGGTCGGCATCTGCGCGGCGCTGGCGTTCCTGCTGCTGATCGCCGCGCCGGCCTACGAATACGCCTACGAAGAGAGCTACATCACCACGCCGGCGCTATCGCTGGCCAATAGCTGGCGCGCCGCGGCGCTGCCGGTCGGCATCGCGCTGATGGCGCTGTTCGCGGCTCTGCGGCTGATCCGGTTCGGTGATCTCAAGCTGGTGTTCGGCGCGGCGCTGACCGTCGCGCTGCTGATCGGCGCGTTCTGGCTGGCGCAGCCGCTGTTCAAGCCGCTCGGCAACCTCAATCTGGTGATCTTCTTCGTCGGCGTGGTCGCGACTTGCGTGTTCGCCGGCGTGCCGATCGCGTTCGGTTTCGGCTTGGCGATCTACGGCTATCTGGCGCTGACCACAACGACGCCGCTGCTGATTCTGGTCGGCCGGATGGACGAGGGCATGAGCCACCTCATCCTGCTGTCGGTGCCGCTGTTCGTGTTCCTCGGCCTGCTGATCGAGATGACCGGGATGGCGCGGGCGATGGTGGCGTTTCTCGCCAGCCTGCTCGGCCATGTCCGCGGCGGCCTGCATTACGTGCTGGTCGGCGCGATGTATCTGGTGTCCGGCATTTCCGGCTCGAAGGCGGCCGACATGGCGGCGGTCGCGCCGGTGCTGTTTCCGGAGATGAAGGAGCGCGGCGCCAAGCCGGGCGATCTGGTCGCCCTGCTCTCGGCCACCGGCGCCCAGACCGAAACCATTCCGCCGAGCCTGGTGCTGATCACCATCGGCTCGGTCACCGGCGTGTCGATCTCGGCGCTGTTCACCGGCGGCCTGCTCCCCGGCGTAGTGCTGGCGATCATGCTGTGCGGCCTGGTTTGGTGGCGCTATCGCGGCGAAGACCTCAGCCACGTCAAACGCGCGCGCGGCAGCGAGATCGGCAAGGCCTTCATCGTCGCCCTGCCCGCGCTGGCGCTGCCTTTCGTGATCCGCGCCGCCGTGGTCGAAGGCGTCGCCACCGCCACCGAGGTCTCGACCATCGGCATCGTCTATGCTGTGGTGGTCGGTATTTTGGTGTACCGCAAGTTCGACTGGCGGCGGCTGCGGCCGATGCTGGTCGAGACCGCGGCGCTGTCGGGTGCGATCCTGCTGATCATCGGCACCGCCACCGGCATGGCCTGGGGCCTGACGCAGTCCGGCTTCTCGCGCTCGCTGGCCGCGGCGATGACCGGCCTGCCCGGCGGGTCGGCCACTTTCCTCGCCGTGTCGATCGTCGCCTTCATCATCCTCGGCAGCGTGCTGGAGGGCATTCCGGCGATCGTGCTGTTCGGGCCGCTGTTGTTTCCGATCGCCCGCGCCGTCGGCATTCACGAGGTGCACTACGCCATGGTGGTGATCCTGGCGATGGGCATCGGATTGTTCGCGCCGCCGTTCGGCGTCGGCTATTATGCGGCCTGCGCGATCGGCCGGGTCGATCCCGCCGAGGGCATGCGCCCGATCTGGGGATATATGCTGGCGCTGCTGATCGGCTTGATCGTGGTCGCGGCGATCCCGTGGATCTCGATCGGTTTCCTGTAGAGGCGCCGCGGGCAGATCACGCCGGCGCCGTCGTGAAGTGAGAGGCAGGTCGTCATGAGCACCCCGCAAGGTCATTACAGCATCGGTCTGGACAAGACCCCGGCCAACTTCGTGGCGCTGTCGCCGCTGAGCTTCCTGGAACGCACCGCCAACGTTTATCCGGAGATGACCTCCGTGGTGTACGAGGGCCGGCACTACACCTGGAAAGAGACCCGCGCGCGCTGCCGCCGTTTCGCGTCCTGGCTGGCGCGCAGCGGCATCGGCCGCGGCGACACCGTGGCGGTGATGCTGCCCAACGTGCCGGCGATGGTCGAAGTGCACTTTGCAGTGCCGATGGCTGGCGCCGTGCTGAACGCGCTCAACATCCGGCTCGATGCGCCAGCGATCGCATTCCAGCTCGATCATGGCGGCGCCAAGATCATTCTGGTCGATCCGGAGTTCTCGGGTGTTGTCGCCGAGGCGCTGAAGCTGATGACCAAGCCGAAACCGCTGGTGATCGACGTCGACGATAAGATGTATCCCGGCAGCCACCGCATCGGCGAGCTCGAATACGAATACGCGGTGGCGTCGGGCGATCCGACCTTTGTCGGCCATCGCCCCGAGGACGAGTGGGACGCGATCTCGCTCGGCTACACCTCCGGCACCACCGGCAATCCGAAGGGCGTCGTCACGCATCATCGCGGCGCCTATCTCAACGCCGTCAGCAACATCCTCGCCGGCAATCTCGGCCAGCATCCGGTGTATCTGTGGACGCTGCCGATGTTCCACTGCAACGGCTGGTGCTTCCCGTGGACGCTCGCGGCCGCGGCCGGCATCAACGTCTGCCTGCGTAAAGTGGATCCGGCCAAGATCTTCGAGCTGATCCCGAAGCACGGCGTCACCCACATGTGCGGCGCGCCGATCGTCTACAACGCACTGATCAACGCCCCGGAAGCACCGAAGGGCGCTGCGGCGAGGTTGGTCATCGGCCTGATTGCGGGCGCGGCGCCGCCGATGGCGGTGCTGGCCGGCGCCGAGACGATCGGCATCAAGCTGACGCATGTTTACGGCCTCACCGAAGTCTACGGCCCCGCCTCGGTCTGTGCCGAGCAGCCCGGCTGGGACGATCTGCCGGTCGCCGAGCGCGCCAAGCTGAAGCGTCGCCAGGGCGTGCCCTACCCGATGCAGGAAGCCGTCACCGTGCTCGATCCGGAGACGATGCAGGAGGTGCCGCGCGACGGCGAGACCATCGGCGAGGTGATGTTCCGCGGCAACATCGTGATGAAGGGCTATCTCAAGAACGAGAAGGCCACCAAGGAAGCGCTCGCCGGCGGCTGGTTTCACACCGGCGATCTCGGCGTGCTCGACGCCGACGGCTACGTCATCATCAAGGACCGCTCCAAGGACATTATCATCTCGGGCGGCGAGAACGTCTCCTCGGTCGAGGTCGAGGACGTACTGTACAAGCACCCGGCGATCCTGTTCGCCGCGGTGGTCGCCAAGCCCGACCCGAAATGGGGCGAAGTGCCCTGCGCCTTCGTCGAGCTGAAAGACGGCGCCAGCGCAACAGAAGCCGAGATCATCGCCTATTGCCGCGAACACCTCCCCGGCTTCAAGACCCCGAAGAGCATCGTGTTCTCGTCGATTCCGAAAACCTCGACCGGCAAGATCCAGAAGTTCATGTTGCGCGATCAGGTGAAGTCGGCGAAGGCGATCTTGGAGTAGTTACTTCGCCCCGGTGTCATTGTGGGGGCTACCGCCAAGGACGACCAACTGTCGTTTGTCATTCCGGGGCGCGCAAAGCGCGAACCCGGAATCCCGAGGTGTTGAGCAAGGCCCTGCATGTTCAGATTCCGGGTTCGCTCGCTGTCGCGAGCGCCCCGGAATGACCAGTTGAAAGGTCAGCCGTCTATCTGCAGCCGCATCCCGTCGAACCCCGGCACCACACCCTCGGGCAACTCGCACCGCAGCGTCTCGTAGTCGATGTCGGCGTGCATGTTGGTGATCACGGCGCGCTTCGGCTGGAAGCGGTTGATCCATTTCAGCGCGGTTTCGATGTTGAAGTGGCTGGCGTGGTGCTTGTAGCGCAGCCCATCGATAATCCAAAGGTCGAGGCCTTCGAGGGCGCCGAAGCTCGCTTCCGGAATATCATGGACGTCGGGCGTATAGGCGGCGCCGGCGATGCGATAGCCGAGCGCAGGGATGTCGCCGTGCTGCACCAGGAACGCGGTCAGCGTGAGGTCGCCGCCGGCGCCGGCGATGGTCTTGCTGTCGCCGGCTTCGATCTCGCGCGACTCCAGGATCGCCGGATACGAGCTGCCAGGTGCCTGTTCGAAACAGTAGGCGAAGCGGTACAGCACGTGTTCGCCGGTCGACCCGTTGAGATACACCGGGATGCGCCGCTTCATCGCCATCACCACCGAGCGCAGATCGTCGATGCCGTGGGTTTGGTCGGCGTGCTCGTGGGTCAGGAACACAGCGTCGAGATGATCGACGTCGGCGCTGATCAGTTGCTCGCGCAGGTCCGGCGAAGTGTCGATCAGCACGCGGGTGATGCCGCCCTCCGGTGTAATGCGCTCGGCCAGCAGCGAGCAGCGCAGCCGCCGGTTCTTCGGATTGGACGGATCGGCGGCGCCCCAGCCGAGCGCCGGGCGCGGTACGCCGGCGGAGGAGCCCGAGCCGAGGATGGTGAGCGTCAGCGTCATGCGGCGACCCCGATTGTCAAAGGCGTCATGCGGCGGCGGGCGCCGGCACCTTGCCGAACAGGCGGAAGAAGTTCTCGGTCGTCTGGCGCGCGATCTCGTCGAGCGACACGCCCCGGACCTCGGCCATGACCTTGGCGGTCTCGACCACGTAGGACGGCTCGTTGCGCTTGCCGCGATATTTGCCGGGCGCCAGATACGGCGAGTCGGTCTCGACCATGATCCGGTCGGCCGGCAATTCGGCAACGAGATCGCGCAGCGCCTGTGACTTCTTGAAGGTGATAATACCGGTGAAGGAGATCGTCAGTCCGAGGTCGATGGCCTGCATCGCGAGGTCGCGACCGCCGGTGTAGCAATGCAACACCGCGCGAAAAGCTCCCTTCCCCATCTCGTCTTCGAGAATCTTGCCGCAGTCCTCGTCCGCCTCGCGGGTGTGGATGACGAGCGGCAGCCCGGTTTCGCGCGCCGCCGCGATGTGGGCGCGGAAGCCGCGCGCCTGCGCCTCGCGCGAACCCATCTCGTAGAAGTAGTCGAGCCCGGCCTCGCCGAACGCCACCACCTTCGGGTGCTGCGCCAGCTTCACCAGCTCATCGGTGGTGATGCCGTCTTCCTCGTCGGCATGATGCGGATGGGTGCCGACCGAGCAGTACACGTTGGGAAACCGCTCGGCGATTGCCACCAGATCCGGCAGCTTCTTGACCCGTGTCGAGATCGTCACCATCCGCCCCACTCCGCTCGCCTCGGCGCGGGCGACGATGCCGGCGAGATCGTCGGCAAAGTCGGGGAAGTCGAGATGGCAGTGGCTGTCGACAAGCATGGCGTCAGCTTGCCGCCGGCTCGACGTAGCGCGGGAAGATCGGCGCCGGGGCCGGCAGCGGCGTGCCCGGCACGATCCGGGTCGGCAGCGCCGAGAAGTTACGCGAGCCTTCCGCAACGCCGAGGATGTCGAGCAGCTTCGCCGCCGAGGTCGGGATCGCCGGCTGTGCCAGGATCGCGATCTGCCGCAGCACTTCCGCCGTGACGTACAGCACCGTCTTCTGCCGCGCCGGATCGGTCTTGGCCAGTGCCCACGGCGCTTCACCGGCGAAGTAACGATTGGCTTCCGCTACCACCGCCCACACCGCGTTCAGCGCCTGATGAATCTGCTGCGTCGCCATCGCGGTCCGCGCCTGCGCGATCATGGCGTCGGCCATCGCCAGGATGGCGCTGTCGGACTCGCTGAACGCGCCGTGCTCCGGCACTTTGCCCTCACACTGCTTGGCCACCATGGTGAGCGAACGCTGCGCCAGATTGCCGAGGTCGTTGGCGAGATCGGCGTTGATGCGGTTGACGATCGCCTCGTGATTGTAGCTGCCGTCGGAGCCGAACGGCACCTCGCGCAGGAAGAAGTAGCGCACCTGATCGACGCCGTACTGGTCCGCCAGATTGAACGGGTCGACGATGTTGCCGACCGACTTCGACATCTTCTCGCCCTTGTTGAACAGGAAGCCGTGGGCGTAAACGCGCTTCTGGATCGGGATGCCCGCCGACATCAGGAACGCCGGCCAATACACCGCATGGAAGCGGATGATGTCCTTGCCGATGACGTGGACGTCGGCCGGCCAGTAGTGCCAGTTCTTGTCGGATTCATCCGGGAAGCCGACGCCGGTGATGTAGTTGGTCAGCGCGTCGACCCAGACATACATCACGTGCTCGGGATCGCCCGGTACCTTGACGCCCCAGTCGAACGTGGTGCGCGACACCGACAGATCCTTCAGCCCGCCCTTGACGAAGCTGACCACCTCGTTGCGGCGCGCGTCGGGGCCGATGAAGTCCGGCTGCTCCTCATAGAGCTTCAGCAGTCGGTCCTGATAGGCCGACAGCTTGAAGAAGTAGCTCTTCTCTTCGACCCATTCGACCGGCGTACCCTGCGGGCCGCGGCGCACCTGATCCTCGCCGACGACGGTCTCGTCCTCGGCGTAATAGGCTTCGTCGCGGACCGAGTACCAGCCGGAATAACTGTCGAGATAGATGTCGCCGTTGGCCTGCATCCGCTTCCAGACTTCCTGGACCGAGCGGTGATGCTGCTCCTCGGAGGTGCGGATGAAGCGGTCGTAGGAGATGCCGAAGCGGTCGTCCATGTCGCGGAAGCGGCCGGCGTTGCGGGCGGCGAGCTCGGCCGGCGTCAAGCCCTCGCGCTGCGCGGTCTGGATCATCTTCAGGCCGTGCTCGTCGGTGCCGGTCAGGAAGAACACGTCGCGGCCGTCGAGCCGCTGGAAACGCGCCAGCGCGTCGGTCGCGATCGCCTCATAGGCGTGGCCGATATGCGGCGCGCCGTTCGGATACGAGATCGCGGTGGTGATGTAGAATGAATTTCGCTGCGCCATCTGCGCGGACGCCTTTCAAATCTGGATCGGTTGAGCGCGGCGGCGCTGACCATGCCGGGCGATCGATCGCCGGATCGGCGTCAGCGCACCGCCTCCGCGAGAAGCCCGAACACCGAAAATACCAGCGGCTTGCGCTCGAGATTGTAGGCTTCGGTGTCGCGTGCGGCGCGGCCGATCTTTTCCCATACCTCCGCCAGCCGTGCAAGGCGCGGCAGTTCCGCGTTCGGATCGGGCGTGCGCAGCTTGCCGGCGACCCAGCGGTCGACGCCGTCGACGAACGCCTGCAGCGTGGCGCGGTCGGTGCCGCCGATCGCATCGCCGAGCGCGTGCAGCGCGCGCGGGTCGACGTTGGGCAGGCTGTCGAGCAGCGCCGTCGTGGTCTGCTGCAGCGTCAATGCGCCGCCGCCCATCAACATCAGCGCGCGGGCGACGCTTCCTTCCGACGCTGCGGCGGCCTCGCCGAGCTGCGGATCATCGCGGTCGAGACCGGCCGCATCCGCTGCGGCCGCGATCACGTCGGCGGTGGCAAGCGGCCGCAGCATCAGCTTGCGGCAGCGCGACTGGATGGTCGGCAGCGTGCGCGCCGGCGCGTTCGACAGCAGCAGAAACAGCGAACGCTGCGGCGGCTCCTCGATCACCTTCAGCAGCGCGTTGGCCGAATTGGCATTGAGGTCATCGACGGTGTCGACGATGCAGACCCGCCAGCCGTCGATCGCCGCGGTCGCGCCGAAGAACGAGATCGTCTCGCGGGATTCATCGACGGTGATGACGTTGCGCAGCACGCCCTTGTCGTTGACGGAGCGCTCCAGCGTCAGCAGGCCGCCATGCGCCTCGGCGGCGATGTGGCGCGCCACCGGATGATCGGGGTCGATCGTCAGCGAGGCGGCGCCCTGCACCGCGTCCGATTGCGGGTCGCGATGCGTCAGCACGAACCGCGCCATCCGGTAGGCGAGCGTCGCCTTGCCGATTCCCTGCGCACCGCCGATCAGCCAGGCATGGGCAATCCGGCCGCCCCGATAGGCATCGAGCAATGCCTGCTCGGCGGCGTGATGTCCATATAGCTCTGTGGTTTCGCGCGGGTGCCGGACGGTGCTTTCCGGCGCCGGCGCTTTGCCGGCGGCCTTGCGTGCGCTCATGCCGTTTTCGCCCCGCGCCGCGCCGGCTCCAGCAGCCGCAGCCGCACCGCCTGCCACACCCGGTCGGCGACCTCCTCCGGTTCGGCGTTGGCGTCGATCAGCACGCAGCGCTCCGGTTCCTGCGCGGCGATCTGGCGGAACACCTCGCGCAGGCCGCGGTGAAAGTCGATCGCCTCGGATTCGAACCGGTCCGGCGTCTCGCTGCCTCGGCGCACTGCCGCGCGCGCCAGTCCGATCTCGACCGGAATATCGAGGATCACGGTGAGATCGGGCTTCATGTCACCGATCGTCACCTGCTGAAGCGCATCGAGCAGCTCGAGCCTGACCGCGCCGAGCTTGCCCTGATAGGCGCGGGTGGAATCGTAGAACCGGTCGCACAGTACCCATTCGCCGCGCGCCAGGGCCGGCTCGATCAGCGTGCGGACATGGTCGTCACGAGCGGCGGCGAACAGCAGCGCTTCGGCGTCGGCGCCGCCGATCAGTTTGCCGATGCCGGCGAGCAGCGCGCTGCGGATCGCCTCGGCACCGGGCGAGCCGCCCGGTTCGCGGGTGACCAGCGTGCGCAGCCGGGCCTTCTCCAGCCGTTTCGCCAGCAACCTGATCTGGGTCGATTTGCCGGCCCCCTCACCACCTTCGAAGGTGATGAAGCGCCCGCGCAACGAAGGGCTTATCGGTTTCTTTTGAACCATGGTCAGAGCTTTGCCATGCTGGCCCGGAGAACTCCGATCATCAGCTCGCTGGCGCCGTCGAGCGCCCGCCGCATGGTCGAGCCGACCGGATTGGCCTCGGCCGCCTTCAGCGGAACCTCGACCGCAACGTTGGGGCCGCGCCATACCCGCACCAGGCCGATGCGCTGGCCGCCTTCCACCGGTGCCGGCACAGGCCCCTGATACACGATCCGCGCCAGCAGTTTGTCGCTGCCGTTCCGACGAACCATCACCCTCACCGGTTCGGCCGGGGTCAGCGGGACGTAGCGCTTGTCGCCGCCGAACACCCGCGCGTAGCCGACCGTCGCATCGCTGGCGAACAGCGACCGCGATTCGAAATTGCGGACCCCCCATTCCAGCAGCTTCTTCGCCTCGCTGGCGCGGTCATCGGCGCTTTCGAGGCCGTTCACCACCACGATCAGCCGCATCCCATTCTGCACCGCGGAGCCCACCAGACCGTAGCCGCCCTCCTTGGTGAAGCCGGTCTTGAATCCGTCGGCGCCCGGCAGCGCGTTCAACAACGGGTTTCGGTTGGTCTGGCGGATCTTGTTCCAAGTGAACTCTTTCTCGCCGAACAGCGCATACATGTCGGGATAGGTCAGGATGATGTGCCGGGCGAGCCTGGCGAGTTCGCGCACGCTCATCTTGTTGTCCGGGTTTGGCAGCCCGGTGGAGTTGCCGAAGGTCGATTGCGTCAGGCCGAGCTCGCGGGCGCGCTTGGTCATACGTTCAACGAACGCAGCCTCGCTGCCGGCAATCCCCTCGGCCAGCACCATGCAGGAATCGTTGCCGCTCTGGATGATGGCACCGCGCAGCAGATTGTCGACCGAGATGCTGCTGTGGATCTCGGCGAACATCGTCGAGCCGCCGGCCGGAGCCCCGCCGTAGCGCCAGGAATTCTCGCTGACGCGGTATTCCTGGGCGAGCTGCAGTGCGCCGGTCTTGAGCAGATGGAACACCACCTCGACCGTCATCAGTTTCATCATGCTGGACGGGGCGCGCAACTCGTCGGCGTTCTTCTCGAACAGCACGCTGCCGCTTTCAGCGTCGAGCAGAATCGCAGTCGGGGCCTGCGCCTCGAAGCCGCCCTCGTCCTTCTTCGCGCCCTGCACGCTCTGGTTCGCGGCCGTTACCGGCCCGGCACCGAGTGCAACGGCGATCAGGCCCGCCAGCAGGCCGCGCATCATGGAGCGGCGCGCATCGAGCAGCGAAGTCAGGACGGCCATCGATGGAATTCCGAAACAGCGTTGCAACCGCCACGGCCAAGCAACCCGCGCGGCCGTTTTCGATTGTGGTGACGAACGATCAATCCTACCGTGAGCGCGCCTTCGCTTCCACATAAACTCCAAGAACAATCAGGGCGGACACAACGATGGCATCGACCCGGACCATTGCAGTCAACGGCATCGACCTCTTCGTGCGCGAGCAGGGCGATGGTCCGCTGGTGATCCTGTGCCACGGCTGGCCGGAACTGTCATATTCGTGGCGGCACCAGATCTGCGCATTGGCCGAGGCCGGCTATCGGGTGGCGGCGCCGGACATGCGTGGCTTCGGCCGCTCCTCGGCGCCGCAGCCGGTCGAAGCCTACAGCATCTTCGATCTGGTCGGCGATATGGTGGCGTTGGTCGCCGAGCTCGGCGAAAGTCGCGCAGCGATCATCGGCCACGATTGGGGCGCGCCGGTTGCATGGCACGCCGCCCAGTTTCGGCCCGACCTATTTGCCGTGGTGGCTGGGCTGAGCGTACCGCCGCCGTGGCGCGGCAAGGGCCGGCCGCTCGATCTGCTGCGCGCCGCCGGGGTCACCAATTTCTATTGGCAGTATTTCCAGACGCCCGGCGTCGCCGAAACCGAGCTCGAGCGCGACATCGCCGCGACGATGCGCGGCATCTTGTGCGGCGGCTTCTCCGATCCGGCGCGGTCGCTATTCGTTCCGGAAGGCCGCGGCTTCATCGGCCGATCGGCCCCGACATTGCCGCTGCCGAGCTGGCTGAGCGAGGCCGAACTCGCCTATTTTATCGAGCAGTACAAGAAGAGCGGCTTCCGCGGCGGGCTCAACTGGTACCGGAACATCGACCGCAATTGGGATCTGACCGCGCCCTGGCAGGGCGCGCAGATTCACCAGCCGTCGGCATTCATCGCCGGCAGCAACGACCCAGTGATCTCCGACAAGATGAGCGGCAAGCACCTCGCCGCGATCGAGCGGGTGCTGCCGAACCTGAAGCGAAAGCTGATCATCGACGGCGCCGGCCACTGGATTCAGCAGGAGAAGCCCGCCGAAGTGAATGCGGACCTGATCGCGTTTCTGAAAGACAACTACTGAGCTGCAGCGGGGCGCGCAGCGCCGCCGTGGGTATCAGTGCAGGATCAGTACAGGCCGCGGGCCGACAACAATTGGCCGATCTGGTCGCCGCCGCGCGACGATGCCGTGCTCGCGGGCCGGTATTCGTCCCGCGCCTCTTCGGAGCCGACATTGTAAGAGACCGCGCGCGGATTCGGCGCCAACGCGTGCCGGTCCGAGCGGCTGCTGCGCGAAGCCGAGATCTCCGAAGTGGCACCGACCGAGGCGACATCCGCTGCAGTATTGCCGAGCGAATACGGTCGCCCTTCCGGCAGCGGAACGTCGCCGCGGATCCGGCCGGCACTGCTGCTCGCCCCGAAGTCCGGCACGAACGGCTTGGCCGAAGCGATCCGGATTCCGGTCGGCGCCGGCGCGGGCTCGCCCTGGCGCAGCGTTGCCATCAACTGGCGGTCATCAGACCCTTCCAGCGGCGCCCTGCCGACATATTCGACACGGACGCGAGCGGTGCCTTTGTGCCTGAATTCAAGAAGTTCTGCGGCTTTGTTGGAAACATCGATCAACCGATTGCCATGATACGGGCCGCGATCGTTGATACGGACGATCAGCGAACGGCCGTTGGCCAGATTGGTGACACGGGCGTAACTCGGGATCGGCAGGGTCGGATGCGCCGCCGACAGCGACGCCATGTCGAACACTTCGCCATTGGCGGTGAGCCGGCCGTGGAAGTCGTTGCCGTACCAGGACGCCTGCCCTTCGGCCCGGTAGTTCGGATTGTCCTCGGGAACATAGGTTCGTCCGGCGACCACATAGGGCTTGCCGACGCGGAAAGTGCCGCCGCCCTTCGGTACGGGTTCACCAAAAGCAACCACCCGGGGGCTCGACGAGACGCCGTATTTCGGATCAACCCGGCTGAACGTGCCGTTCTGGGCGCAATTGGCGAGGGCGAGGCAGGCGCTTGCGGCGACAGCCACCCGCGTGGCGCGGCTCAACGAATCTCGCTGGCGAATCCCCATGTGTCCCCAAATACCATTCCCGCGACGCCAGCCCAAGATGGGCCCTTCCCCAGCCGCGTTTTCGATGCGCGCCCACATCGACATTTAAACTTGACCATATCGCAGAGCGAACAAGGCGAAAATGGGACAGGTGGGGCATGGTGAATGTATGGTTACCAGCGCGCGCCGCTGACCAGCCCCCGCGCGCGATGCTTCATCACCCGCTTGCTCGCCGACTGCGATTCACGGAACACTGGCCGCGACCTCGAAAGGACTGCATGTGACCGTCCCGCTTTCCGACCGTGCCCCGTCCCGCGCCGATCTCGCCTGGGCGATCGCCCTCGGGGGCATCGCCACCGTGACCTTCGCCGCCCTGCTCTACGCCTCCTGGCATTTCGCCGGCACGTTGTTTCTGATCTTCGCCGGCATCTTGTTCGGCGTGTTTCTCAATGCGCTGACCGAACTCGCCGGCAGAGGGGTCGGCGGACCGCACGGCTTGCGGCTGGCGCTGGTGTGCCTGGTGCTGAGCGGCCTGTTTGTCGGCGTCGCGTTTCTCGGCGGCAACACCATCAGCCAGCAGGCCAAGGCACTGTCCGGCACCATCAAGATGCAGATCGTCAACGTGAAGGGTTTCCTCGAGCGCAACGGCGTCGATACCAGCTTTCTCGATCTCGGCAATGTCGGCAGCGCGGCACATCCGGAAACGGCGCCGTCACCCCCGCGCAACCTGCCGACCCCGGGCGAGCTCGCGTCGGGCGGCGGCGCGATCGTCAGTCAGACGCTGAAACTGATCCTCGGCACTATCGGTGCGGTCGGTAATTTCTTCATAGTGATGTTTCTCGGGCTCGCATTCGCGGCTCAGCCCGAGGTGTATCGCAACGGTCTGGTCAGGCTGGCGCCGCGGCGCCACCGGGCTCAGGCGGAAATCGTCGTCGGCAAGACCGGCGACATGCTGAAGCGCTGGCTGTTGGCACAGCTCATTACCATGATCGCGGTGTTCGCGGTGACGGCGATCGGGCTGTCGCTGATCGGAATTCCAGGCGCGTTCATCCTCGGCATCCAGGCCGGACTGCTCGCCTTCATTCCGACCGTCGGGGCGATTCTCGGCGGACTGGTCATCGTCCTGGCCGCGATCGCGTCAGGCTGGATCGCGGTGCTGAGCGCCTTCCTGCTGTTCCTCGGCGTCCACGCGCTGGAAAGCTATATCCTGACGCCACTGATCCAGCGTCAGGCGATCGACATTCCGCCGGCGACGCTGTTCGCGACCCAGATTTTGCTCGGCATCGTGTTCGGTCTGTGGGGGCTGGCGCTGGCGCTGCCGCTGATGGCGATCGGACGGGTCGTGCTCGATCACCTGCGCGGCGAGGAGCCCGACGATGTCGACGCTCCGGCCGGTATCGCCCCGCTAGCCTCTACGCCTGAGAGGTGAGCACCGTCTCGGTGTGCTCGACCTCGGGCGGCGTTGCGAAGAAACCGCCGACCAGACCGCGCCATTCGGTGAAATTCTCCGAGCCGCGGAAGTCGACGGTGTGATTTTCCAGCGTCTGCCATTTGACCATCAGGCGGTAACGCTGCGGCTTCTCGATCGATCGATGCAGTTCGAAACCGCAAAACCCGCGAGAGCGTCCGAACACCTCGCGCGCCTTGGCGACGGCAGCCTCGAACTCCACCTCGCTACCGGGTTTGACGTCGATCTGTGCGATTTCGGTGATCATGCGAACGCCTCGTCCGTTGTGGGACGAGCGTCTTAGCGCACCGGCCGGCGCAATTGAAGCGGACGATAGCGGCGCTCAAGCCACCGCCTGCCCGACCTCGCCGCCCCTTACAACGACATGCTGCTCGCGCGATTGCGCCGCTCTGCGTCGGCTCTCCTCGAGCGAGACCGGCTGCTCGACCGTCGCCACCACCCGGTTGCGGCCGCCGCGCTTGGCCTGGTACAGCGCCGTGTCGGCCGCAGCGAGCAGCACGTCGAGAACGACACCGGCCGGACCGCCGGCGACGCCGATCGAGACGGTCGTCGCCACAGGCGCATCGTCGACCTCGATGCCGCAATTCTGG
Source organism: Rhodopseudomonas sp. WA056 (assembly GCF_010906995.1). Lineage (NCBI taxonomy): Bacteria > Pseudomonadati > Pseudomonadota > Alphaproteobacteria > Hyphomicrobiales > Nitrobacteraceae > Rhodopseudomonas > Rhodopseudomonas sp. WA056. The sequence goes on from NZ_QPFS01000075.1 coordinate 18,792, forward strand.
AACGCTTCGCGCACCCGCTCCGCCGCGGTGACCGCCTCGTCGATCGGGCATGGCAACAGCGCGGCGAACTCCTCACCGCCGATGCGGCCGCACAGGTCGGAGATTCGCAGAGAGTTCGAGACGATCGCGGCGAACAGTTTGAGCACCTCGTCGCCTGCCGGATGGCCGAAGCGATCGTTGACGGACTTGAAGTGGTCGATGTCGAAGATCAACGCCGACACCGGCCGGCCGGCTTCGGCTTCGCGCTCGATCATCCGCGCGCACGCTTCGGAAAAGCCTCGGCGATTGAGAATCCCGGTAAGTGGGTCGAGGGAAGCCGCAGCCTTGTGCATGCTGACAGCGCGCTCGGATACCAGCATGAAGATCACGAAAACGGTCCCGATTGCATAGAGCACCAGTTCGACCGCAAACAGCATCACCCAGACGTTGCCGGCCGAGCCCGAATTTGGCGTCGGCCACAGGTCGGCGAGCACCATCGGCAGCATCAATACCGCGCCGTGCAGCAACGGAACCAGCACCGTCGGCCATCGCCGCTGCAGCGACTTGCGCCGCTCCGCCGAAAGCTGAGCGGCGGTCAGACCGGCATAGGCTGCCACGATCGCTGCGCCGATCGTCATCCGCAGCGCTCCATGCTCGGGCGGCAGACTGACGACGGTGGCGAGCCAGACGAAGGCACCGATGAACAGCCCGGGCCAATTGGGCTTCAGCCCGTGAAACACCCGCGCCGCGTTCCACATCATGCCGCAGGCAATGAAGCCGGCGCTGGTAAGCGCCAGGATGACGGTCTCGCCGAACACCGGGCCGACAACCGTCCACAGCGCCACGGTGATGGCACCGAGCAGATAGGCATTGCCCCACCAGTTCAGGGCCGGGATTTTCTCCTGGCGACCGAAATGATGCAGCATGACGCCGAGCAACGCGCATATCAGCGTTCCGACGAGAAACAGCGTCGAGATATCCAGCGACATGATGGGGCTACTCAGTGGATTTCCATATGGCCGTTCAACACCACGGGCGCGGTGCTGATCCCCTTGATGCCCGATTTGACTCCTCCCGGATTGAGATCACGTTTGTTCAACGCCTCCGATTTGTTCGATAAGTGAAGGCAAATTGCGCGCAATTTGCCTTCATCGCGGACCGCGCCGGGATCCGCGCATGCCAAACAAAAAGGGCGCCCCGCAGGACGCCCTTTGTCGGTGCCGGTGAAACCGGGAAAGATCAGCGCTTCGAGAACTGGAAGGAGCGGCGGGCCTTGGCCTTGCCGTACTTCTTACGCTCGACGACGCGGCTGTCGCGGGTCAGGAAGCCACCCTTCTTCAGCACGCTGCGCAGCTCCGGCTCGAAATTGGTGAGCGCCTTGGAGATGCCGTGACGAACCGCACCGGCCTGGCCGGACAGACCGCCGCCCGCGACGGTGCAGATCACGTCGTACTGGCCGGCACGGGCCGCGGCGACCAGCGGCTGCTGGATCATCATGCGCAGCACCGGACGGGCGAAATAGGTTTCGACCTCACGGCTGTTGACCGTGATCTTGCCGGCGCCCGGCTTGATCCAGACGCGGGCGACCGCGTCCTTACGCTTGCCGGTGGCGTAGGCGCGACCGAACTTGTCGACCTTCTTGGTGTAGGTCGGAGCGTCCGCGGCAGCGACGGTGGTCTTCAGCGCGGCGAGCTGGTCGAGAGACTGCATGGTCTCGGACATCTTATGCGGCCCTCATGTTCTTGCGGTTCATCGCACCGATGTCGAGCTTCTCGGGCTGCTGAGCTTCGTGCGGGTGTTCGGCGCCGGGATAGACGCGCAAATTGCCCATCTGCACACGACCGAGCGGACCGCGCGGGATCATGCGCTCGATCGCCTTCTCGACCACGCGCTCCGGGAACCGACCTTCGAGGATCGCCTTCGCAGAGCGCTCCTTGATGCCGCCGATGAAGCCGGTGTGATGGTAGTAAACCTTGTTGTCGCGCTTGCGACCGGTCAGCACCACCTTCGAGGCGTTGATGATGATGACATTGTCGCCGCAGTCGACGTGCGGGGTATAGGTCGGGAGGTGCTTGCCGCGCAGCCGCATCGCGACCAGCGTGGCGAGCCGGCCGACCACGAGACCGGTGGCGTCAATAATGACCCACTTCTTCGTGACTTCGGCGGGCTTGGCCGAAAACGTCTTCATGAGAATGATCCATGACAGGGGGAATTCGGTGCATGAAGCACCGGACTGCGGGCGCTTGTAGAGAAGCGCCGGTTTCGCGTCAATCCCTTGCTGACCGATTTTCTCCCGCAGTTACAGCGAGTTATAAATATGGTGCAATATTACCTTTAAAAACATCATGCTATTGGAATGGAATAGGTGGACGTCACATGGGCGATCGGGTCCGGCGAGGTGCCGGACAGCAGCGTCACCTCCCCGACTGCCAGTCGGCGCCCCAGCTTCAAAAGCCTGGCGACTGCGACAACGTCCTGACCGGGCTGTCCTTTGCGCAGAAAGTTGATGTTGAGGTTGGTGGTGACGGCGAGAGCCACCGGGCCGATCGCCGACAGCAGAACGACGTACATGGCAAAGTCCGCCAGCGCCATCAGGGTGGGGCCGGACACGGTTCCGCCGGGCCGCAGCATCCGGTCGCTGTAGCGCTGCCGTAACAGAGATGTGCGACCATCCGCGGTCTCGATCGAAATGTCACCGTGGCTAAAAGCCTGCGGGAACTCGCGCTGCAGAAAGGTCTCGAGTTCGGCTACGCTCATTCTCGCATGTGTCATGTCGTTCCCGCCCCTGCTCTCGCTTCGCGGGGCTTGTTACAATAAGGTGACGCTCGTTCCCAGCGCTTCATTTTGTTCCCGGACGTCGCCATGACCGTGTTGCCCGCCTTCGCTGCGACCCAGCCTTCACCGATTCTGCTCCGTGAAACCGTCGATGGCGGTGTGGCGGTGCTGACGCTGAACCGACCGGCCGCGCGCAACAGTCTGTCGCTGGAAATGATCGACGATCTGCACGCCGCGCTCGATCTGATCGCGCGCGACGACGGCGTGCGGGTCGTGGTGATCGCCGCCAACGGCCCGGCGTTCTGCGCCGGCCACGACCTCAAGGAGCTGACCGCGCATCGAAACGACGCCGACCGCGGCCGCGCCAGCTTCACCCGGATCATGACGTCCTGCAGCGCGATGATGCAGGCGATCGTCAGGCTGCCGAAGCCGGTGATCGCCGCGGTGCAGGGCATCGCCACTGCGGCCGGCTGCCAGCTGGTCGCGAGCTGCGATCTCGCCGTCGCCTCAGAGCAGGCGACATTTGCGACGCCGGGTGTCGACATCGGACTGTTCTGCTCGACCCCGATGGTGGCGCTGAGCCGCAACGTGCCGCGCAAGCACGCGATGCACATGCTGCTGACCGGCGAGCCGCTGGGCGCCGACGAGGCGCGGCAGATCGGCCTGATCAACCGCGTGGTTGCGCACGGCACCGAACGCGCCGCGGCGGTGACGCTGGCCGAGCAGATCGCCGGCAAGTCGTCGCACACCATCAAGGTCGGCAAGGAGGCGTTCTACCGCCAAGCCGAACTCAACCTCGCCGACGCCTATCACTACGCCTCGCAGGTGATGGCCGAGAACATGATGTCGGCCGACGCCGAAGAGGGCATCGGCGCATTCCTGGAAAAGCGTCAGCCGGAATGGAAAGATAAGTAAGCCACATGCACCGCCTCCTCATCCTGAGGAGCGGCCGCAGGCCGCGTCTCGAAGGATGAGTTCCACGCACTCATGGTTCGAGACGGCGCCTATCGGCGCCTCCTCACCATGAGGATCTCGGAAGCAATGAGCAGATGAATCACGACAGCTACTCCGACGATTACATCCGCACGATCCTGAACGGCGTGAAGACGATCGCGATGGTCGGGGCTTCGCCGCTCAATGTGCGGCCGAGCTACTTCGTGTTCAAATATCTCACCGAGCGCGGCTACGACGTCATTCCGATCAATCCTGGCCAGATCGGCAACAGCCTGCTCGGCAAGCCATTCGTGGCGTCGCTGAAGGATATCGACCGGCCGATCGACATGGTCGACGTGTTTCGCGGCTCCGCGCATGTGATGCCGGTGGTCGACGAGGTGCTGTCACTGTCGCCGCTGCCGAAAGTGATCTGGATGCAGATCGGAGTGCGCAACGACGAATCCGCCGCGAAGGCCGAGGCCGCCGGACTCAAGGTGGTGATGGATCGCTGCCCGAAGATCGAATACGGCCGGCTGTCGTCCGAGATTTCCTGGATGGGGGTGAATTCACGCACCCTCAGCGCCAAGCGCGCACCAATCCCGGTCAAGGGGATGCGGCTGTCGCTCGATCGTCAGAGCGTCGCCGGCGCCGATACCGCGGCGTCCGACCGTGCCGTCAAGAACCGCAACGAAGCAGGCTGAACGCCGCAGCGCGGGGCCCTGTCGCGCTTGACCTGATCCGGGGTTCCGATCAGATAGCCACAACCATCAGCCAGAGTACGGAGGGATCGACCATGACCGAACGCAACCCGGGATTCGCGACGCTCGCGGTCCATGCCGGCGCCCAGCCCGATCCCACCACCGGCGCGCGCGCGACGCCGATCTATCAGACCACGTCTTACGTCTTCAACGACGCCGACCACGCCGCCTCGCTGTTCGGCCTGCAGGCGTTCGGCAACATCTACACCCGCATCACCAACCCGACGACCTCGGTGCTCGAAGAGCGCGTCGCTGCGCTCGAAGGCGGCACCGCCGCGCTCGCCACTGCTTCGGGCCACGCCGCGCAGCTCGTCGCGCTGCAGCAGTTGATGCAGCCCGGTGATGAGTTCATCGCCGCGCGCAAACTGTACGGCGGTTCGATCAATCAGTTCACCCACGCCTTCAAGAGCTTCGGCTGGAACGTGGTGTGGGCCGACACCGACGACGTCGCCAGCTTCCCGCGCGCCGTGTCGCCGAAGACCAAGGCGATCTTCATCGAGTCGATCGCCAACCCGGGCGGCAGCATCACCGACATCGAGGCGGTTGCGGAAGTCGCGCGTAATGCGGGCGTTCCGCTGATCGTCGACAATACGCTGGCGACTCCCTACCTGATCCGGCCGATCGACCACGGCGCGGACATCGTGGTGCATTCGCTGACCAAGTTCCTCGGCGGCCACGGCAACTCGCTCGGCGGCATCATCGTCGATGCCGGCACGTTCGACTGGTCGAAGGACGGCAAGTATCCGATGCTCAGCGAGCCGCGGCCCGAATATCACGGCCTGAAAATCCAGGAGACGTTCGGCAATTTCTCGTTCGCGATCGCCTGTCGCGTGCTCGGCCTGCGCGATCTCGGCCCGGCGCTGTCGCCGTTCAACGCCTTCATGCTGCTGACCGGCATCGAGACGCTGCCGCTGCGGATGCAGAAGCACTGCGAGAACGCCAAGGCGATCGCCGAATTCCTCGCCGGCCACAAGGCGGTGGAAGAGGTCAACTACTC